>DASQDN010000248.1:0-8700 GCA_035634155.1 Bryobacteraceae bacterium
ACGCAGCGGCAGCCTTGTGGTCCCCTGTGCCATTAGACGCGCCGTCGTGCGCCTGAGATCCCGCTTCTTCGTCGTCCCATTCCTCAATCTCGGGGTAAGGGACCGCGGACTGCCGGTGTTCCTCGTAGGGCTGCATGAAGAACAGGAAGCGGATGGTCTCATCCTCGATCCGGTCCATCATGTCCTGGAACATCTTGAAGGACTCTTTCTTGTACTCGATGAGCGGGTCCTTTTGCCCGTAGCCGCGCAGGCCTATGCCTTCCTTCAGGTGATCCATTGACAGCATGTGGTCCTTCCACTGGAGGTCGATGAGGTTCAGCATCACCATGCGCTCGGTCTCACGAAGGATCTCGGCGCCGTTGGAGCCGCGCAGCGCTTCCTTCTCGGCATACTTGCGCATCGCCTGTTCGAAGAGTTGCTCTTCGATGTCTTCCCGCGACAGGTCGGCGAGGCTAGGAACGTCCACAGTGACACCGAATTGGGTCAACATGTCGGCCGCTAAGTCGTCAAGCTCCCACGTGTGCGGCTGCGATCCTTCCGGAATGCGGGTGTCGATAAACGAGCCGACAATTCCGCGCACGATATTGCGAATTCGCTCTTTATTGTCCCCGCCTGTCAGCAACTGGCGCCGCATTCCGTAAACGGCCTGCCGCTGCTTATTCATCACATCGTCGTATTCAAGCAGATGCTTACGAGCGGCGAAGTTCTGCGCTTCCACGGCCTTCTGCGCTGCCGCGATGCGCCGTGTAATCAGCTTGGATTCGATCGGCACATCCTCTTCCATGCCGAGCCGCAGCATCAATCCCTGGATCTTCTCGCCGCCGAAGATACGGAGCAGGTCGTCCTGCAGCGATAGGAAGAATCGCGAAGCGCCGGGATCGCCCTGACGGCCCGCGCGGCCCCGCAACTGGTTGTCGATACGCCGCGATTCGTGCCGCTCCGTGCCGACGATGCAAAGACCGCCCGCCGCCACCACTTCGTCGTGCTCGCGATCGGTCTGAGCCTTCATGTCCGTCAGGAGCCGCTGCCATTCTTCCGGCGGCAGAGCATCGGGATCAATCCCCGCTCGCCGAGCCTTGTCCCGAGCCAGAAACTCGGCGTTGCCACCGAGCAGAATGTCGGTACCGCGACCGGCCATGTTGGTGGATACCGTAACCGCGCCTTTGCGTCCGGCCTGCGCCACAATCGATGCTTCGCGCGCGTGGTTCTTCGCGTTCAAAACCTCGTGCGGAACATTCATCTTGGTAAGAATTCGCGAAAGAACTTCGGACTTCTCCACCGAGATGGTGCCCACCAGCGCGGGCTGGCCTTTGTCATTCAATTCTTTGATGAACTTGGCGGCGTTGCGGAACTTTTCCTCTTCCGTTCGGTACACGATATCCGGATATTCTTTGCGGATCATCGGCCGATTGGTTGGAATCGCCGTTACTTCCAGCTTGTAAATTTTGTAGAATTCCGCGGCTTCCGTCTCGGCCGTACCGGTCATGCCGGCCAGCTTCGTGTACATGCGGAAGTAGTTCTGGAAAGTGATCGTGGCCAGCGTCTGGTTCTCACGCTCAATCTTCACGCCTTCCTTGGCTTCGATCGCCTGGTGGAGACCATCGCTCCAACGGCGGCCGGGCATGATACGGCCCGTGAACTCGTCCACAATGACCACCTGCCCATCCTGCACCAGGTAATCTTTGTCGCGATGGAAGGAGACATGCGCCTTCAACGCCTGCTCGACGTGATGGCGGACCTGCATGCCGTCCCAGTCACCGCTCTCATAGAGACCAGGCATGTTCAGGAGGCGTTCCACCTTCGCTTGGCCTTCGTCGGTCAGCGTGACCGTGCGATGCTTCTCGTCGACCCAGAAATCGCCCGTATAAAAGCGCTGCCCAGGCTCTTTGCCTTCGATCACCTCGCCGCGAATGAGCTTCGGAATAATCTTGTCGACCCGATAATAAAGGTCAGTGGACTGCTCGCTCGGACCGGAAATGATGAGCGGCGTACGGGCTTCGTCGATCAGAATCGAGTCAACTTCGTC
Organism: Bryobacteraceae bacterium; assembly: GCA_035634155.1. Lineage (GTDB taxonomy): Bacteria > Acidobacteriota > Terriglobia > Bryobacterales > Bryobacteraceae > DASQDN01. Next base: position 2,027 of record DASQDN010000248.1, read on the forward strand.
GACAATGGCGAAATTATGCCCGCGCTGCTGAACGCAGTCTTCCAGGCGAAACTTCATGTTGTCGCGCAGGTAATCGAAGCCGAATTCGTTGTTCGTGCCGTACGTGATGTCCGACGTGTACGAGTTCTTTCGCTGCTCATCGTCCAGATCGTGGACGATAATACCCGTGGTCAGGCCCATGAACTTGTAGAGCCGGCCCATCCACTCGGCGTCGCGGCGCGCCAGGTAGTCGTTGACCGTGACCACGTGGACGCCTTTGCCTTCCAAGGCATTCAGATAGGTCGGCAGGGTCGCCACCAACGTCTTACCTTCGCCCGTTCGCATTTCGGCGATCTTGCCGCGATGCAGCACCATGCCGCCGATCAACTGCACGTCGTAGTGCCGCATGTTCAGCACGCGGCGACCCGCCTCACGAACCGCGGCGAACGCTTCCACCTGGATATCGTCCAAGCTAGCGCCATTGGCGAGCTTTTGCTTAAATTCCTGCGTCTTACCCGCCAACTCCTGGTCCGACAACTGCTGCATACGGGGTTCCAGATCGTTGATGGCGGCGATCGTCGGACGCAATGCTTTCATTTCGCGTTCGTGCTTCGTGCCAAAAATCTTTGCGAGGATTGCGTCGACCATAGATGTGGGGATACTTGAACCAGTTTAACAGCGACTTGCGGACGCGCCGCCGCAAGCAGGACGTAAGCATACCTGACACTTAGGATGTGCGGGCGCGTGGATTGGATTCAGCTACAGTCGACAATACCCCGATCCAAGGCAGCGACGGCAGCTTGTGTACGATCGACCACGTGAAGCCGTGCCAGGATCGTGTTGACATGCCACTTCACCGTTCCGACCGTGACATTCGATTTCTCGGAAATCTCCTTGTTGCTGAGTCCGTTGACGATCAACCTGAGGATTTCAAGTTCGCGAGGGCTCAAGTTGGATTCCGGGTCGCGGTTGGCGAGGGTCTCCATCACGGGAGCGGGCAAATACCGGTTTCCCGAGTGCACTTTGCGAACTTCGTCTAGCAGTTCCTCGTGCGACATTCCCTTCAAAAGATAAGAGCTCCGGCCGAGATCGCCTTGTGGATATCCTCATCGCGGCGTTACGTAGTGAGGACGATGAACACGCTCGCAGGGAAATCCTTCCGGAGCGCGCGAATCACCTCCGCGCCGCCGAAGTTCGTTAATCTCAGTCGATGGAGACACACGTCCGGCTGGCGCCGGCGGAAAAGTTCGATGGCTTCCTCGCCTGAACCAGCTTCGACCACGACTGTGAAGTCCGGCTGCGCGGCAAAGATCGCCAACAGGCCAAAGCGCACCACCGGATGATCATTCACCACCATGACGCGGATCTTTGTAGCGGCCCGTTTCATGCGATGTCTCCGCCGAGCGGAAGTTCCGCAATCACCCGAGTCCCTTGCGCTCATGGCTCAGCAGCCGCAATGATCCCCCAACACGCTCCATCCGCTGGCGCATTCCCACCGGTTCAATCAAATTGACAAGCATGGAGCAACTGGACGAAGCCGCGCGAGCCTTCCAGTCAGTTCTCGCCCTCAACCCGACGCACCTGAAAGCACGTTCGAGCCTGGGCGTGATCGAGTCTTTGCGTGAGGACTACGTCGCCGCGACGGAATCATTGCGGCAAGTGGTCAGGCTTCAACCGAGATTTTGGAAGGCGCACGCCATTCTTGGGATCTGGCTGAAGCGCACCGGGAACCTCAAGGCGGCCCAGACCTCCATTGAGGCACTTTCCCGAAGCTCGCCTCCGAGCCTGGTCTCCAGATCAAAGCCGGCATGGAACTGGTAGAAATTTACTATCAAACGGAAACCTGCACAAAGCGGCTGGAGTGAACAGCGAACTGCAGCGGATCGCGCCCCGGAACGCGGACGTGCAGTACGCCGCCTATCACCCTATTCCAAGCTCGCCGATTGCACTCGATGGTCGCGGCGGCGCCGGGCGCGGCGAAAAGTCACCAGGTGATCGCCCAGCGACAAGCTGGGGCAATGGACATCCCAAGCGCGCTCGAACATTACAGAACGTTGATCGAAATCGATCCGCACTTGCCGGGGGTTCATTTCGAATAGGGGCAGGCGCTCCTGCTGGATACGGCGTCGGAAGCCTCGCTGATCGAAGCGCGCAAGCAACTCGAAGCGGCCCTGGCGGACGATCTGAAAGACTTCAATGCCGCGCGGCAATTGGCTGAGGCTTTGCTGTGCTTGTCCGACCCGGAGGCTGCTGCCGAGTACTTCTTGCGCGCTCTGCAACTGAATCCCAACGATGACGCGGCGCATTTCGGACTCGGAAAGTTGCATGCTGCCTCGGGGCGATGTCAAGAGTGCAGCATCGCACCTGGAAAGCGCTATGAGTAAACATCATTGGAAGGGTGGGCGAAAAGGGCGGTCTCTGCCTTTGGTAATCGGGGTGCTTTTTCTGGCTATGCCATCCGGCATTGCATTCGCGCAAAACGTGAACGCCGGCGAAATCCGCGCCCCTGTCGGGACTCGACAGGGGCCGTGCTTCCCGGCGTCATCGTCTCGATCCTAAATCTGGACACCGGCGTCCGAACGACGTCACAACTAACTCGGCAGGTGTATACAATGCTTTGTCACTCACACCTGGCCGATACGCGCTGGCTTTCAGCAAAGAGGGATTCAACCGGTACGTCCGTCGAGGCACCGACCTGCACGTAGAAATCATTACGGATCACGCCGAGTTGAACGTGGGCGCCACCTCCCAATCGGTCGAAGTCACGGCCGAAGCCTCACTGCTGCGCGCCGAGAACTCGGACAATGCGCCACGTTGCAAGCCAAGGTGATGAAAGAACTGCCCAACATCGGACAGAATTGGCTAAATTTCACACGTACCCTGCCAGGCGTCACCGGCAATGCCGAAGCGGTGTCGGTGAACGGCGGCCAACGGTTCTGGGGCAACTGGCTCAGCGACGGCGGTCTGGTCGTCATTCCCCGCAGCCAGAACCTGGATAGCCCCGTCATCTTCGAATCCATGGCCGAGGTAAAGATCACCACCTCCACCTTCGATGGGCAGTATGGCAGCGGCACCGTCGTATTGAACCAGATCACCAAGAGCGGTACTAATCAATTCCACGGAACCCTCTATCTACTTCAACTACGGCACGACTATCAATAGATCGGCCAATCCGGGATTCTCGACCCGGCCCACGGCAGCCATGAAGGCGGGTAACTTCTCTGACCGGATCTTCCGCACCATCTACGATCCCGCCAGCCTGCAGACCAGCAACGGCCAGCAGGTGCGCCAGCCTTTTCCGGGCAACTGCATTCCGTTGTCTGCGATGTCGCTTTGAAGATTCAGGAACTCATCCCGACCGCCAACGTGCCGGGGCGCTTCGCGAACAACTCCTATTTCGAGCCGCTGAATATCTCGGACCCTTATATGTACCTGATCACGGGCGATTACGCGATTTCGGCGACCGATCGATTGAATGCGTCGTTCATGCGCCGCAAGCAGGTTGTGACGCCGGATGCTCGCTCAACGCTGCTTTCCCGCTCGATACGAACATCCGCAATACCGGCGGGATGCAGGGTCAGATCTCGGATATGTGGACTGTGAATGCGTCCACCGTCAACGAATTCCGCAGTTCTATCGTTCGCCAGGTGATTCGCAACACGCCCTCCACCCTTGGGCGGGGTTATCCGGCCAATCTCGGCATCCGCTACGCTCTCGCTGACGTCTTCCCGTCGGTCAACATCGGCGGTGCGGTCGGCAACGACAGTGTTGGGCCCGGCACCAGCGCGGTGCTCGGCGCCACAAGCTCCAATGGCAGCAACTCGCGGGCTGGCACATGGTTCCCGAACCGTAGATCGGCGGAGCTGCTGGGGGCACGATCACTTCCACCGCGGTGAATGGACGTGTGCCGCAGTTGGGCGCGCGCTTCGCTTTCTAAGTTGTTTTAGGACCCGCAATATGAATCCGCGACGGTGGGCAAAGAACGCCATCGTCGCGGATTGTAACTCTTTGCTACCGACCCGCCTTCTCCACTTCCACGGCAAACACGTAGGTCGGGCCAAACATGTTCGACCGGAACACCACCCACTTCTTATCCGGCGAGAAGCTCACATTCGGCTCCAACCTGTAGTTGTGCTTAGACATATTCACCAGCTTCTCCGCCCGAAGCACGCCCGGCTGAACGAAGTTCTTGTTGTCGATCCCGCGATTCGGAATCAACTCCGGCCGGAACAGATAGATCCACTGCCCGTCCTTGGCGCGAGCCACCTGCCCGGGATCGCCGCCGTCGCCTGTGAACAGCGTTCCATCGGTCGACACATTAAAGTGAATCGACCATTCATCCCGCTGCAAGTGGTACCACGTCCGAGCCCCGGTATCGATCCTGTACCCCGCCAGCCAGAAATCCTCACCCCGAGGCGTTTGCAGGTCGTACCAGATTGTCTTGCCGTCCGCGCTCCAGAACTCGTGGCCGAAGATCTCCATTGCCATCGTCCGCGTATGAATCTTGGTCAGTTTCGATCCGTCGGTGCGGATCGTCCAAATGCGATCCACCTTGTGCCACGGCCCTTCATGACAGAACATCAGCAGCCCAGGGTCGGTCGGCGAGAAGAGCAGATGCCCCAACCAGTCGTTCGCGCGATGAATGCTCTTCACTTCCCCGGTCTTCACATTCATCGTGAACAGGACCATCGGCAACCGGGCCGCCCACCGACGCTCCATCATTTGCCCCTTGTTCAGAGGCTGGTCCAGGTTGTGTCCCTGCGCCGTACCGGACGCAGGCTTAGCCGCCGCGCTCTCAGGCGGCGGCCGGTTGTTGTTGTAATCCTCGCCGTTTCCCTCGATCAGGTTGCCGGCTAGCAGCGTCTCATCCGCGTTGATGGTTGAGATCACTCCTCGACGAGGCATGTCCGCGATCTTCTGCGTCTCGAGCGACTCGACATCCGTCCACCAGGCAGCGTTATCGCGTGTGTAATACACACGCTCATACCTGCGGCCGGCGTCGATCAGGCGCACCGTCCCGTTTACCACCTGCTTGCTATCTCGTGTCTTCAGATTTAACGCGGAGATGCCCTCGGGAGTCGTGTACACAAGCCACTTACCGCTCGGGGTATACCCGTTTTGATTGAAGTAGAGACTTGCGCTGTTAGGCTCACGCGTCAGACGGAAGACACGATGGCCCGTATCGGGATCCACCCACGAAGTGGGCGGCTCGGAGTTCTGCGCGCACAGCAAAGCAGAGCCGGCAAGCAGCAGACCACAAACTCGAAACATAGAATGCCCCTTATGCATCGCGCCGCATTGACCTAAAACAGGATACGAGCATTGAACTGCACCACGCGCGGCGAGTTGCCCTGACTGGTAATCCGGCCGAAATTCGCGTTGGTTGGATTCGTATTCGGGTTGCCCCAGTTTACCCAGTTGAAGGTATTGAACGTATCCATCTGCAGCGCAAACCTCCACGACTCGCGAATGGGAAACTCGCGGCGCAAGCTGAGGTTCTGATTGTAATCCGCGGGGTTGTGCAGCTTATAGATCATGGTTCGCGGTGTATTACCGTAAGTAAACGGAGCGGGATTCTGGAAAGCGTTCCTGTCCAGGAACACAGTGGTGTCATTCCCCATACGATCCGTCACACGATAATCCCCGTTGATGCGAACGTCGCCTGTGAAGTTCGGGTTGAAATCCGAATAGCACGAGCCTGCGCTGGGCAGATTGCAGTTCGCGCCGACGCTGCCGAAGCCGGTGCCTGAGCGATAGGTCGTGATACCCGAAAGCTGCCAGTTCGACACGATCGCCCGCACAAACCCATTTCCCACGGCGATGGGCCGCCCCTTCCCGAAAGGCAATTGATAAAGGAAGATGGCGTTCAACGTGTGCGTCGGATCGGTGGTCTGCGCCTTCTCCGACCAATAGGCGCTCCGGCTGCCAAGATCATCGAAGCCCTTGCCGAACGTGTAGTTGAACTGGAACGTCAATCCCGCGGACATTCGCTTATCCGCTGTGAACTGCAGGGAATTGTAGTTCGAATTCCCGACCATGCCATACGGATCGCCGATCCCTGAGTATTGGGGGAACGGCCTCAGCATCTGGGCAATGCTGCCGGTGAAATTCGCATAAGGCCGTTGAATTTCAGGAAAGATGGCCCGAGCCGCAGCTATATTTGCATCCGAAGCCGTCATACTGAGCAGATTGCCCAAGGCCACGTACTTCGGATTGATCTGGTTCGACCACATTCCGCGCGATCCTCCTTGCAGATAATGGCCGTTGTTGCCGACGTAGTTCAAGCCAAGCGTCAGCGATGAAAACACCGAGTGCTGGAAACCCGCGCTCCAGTTCTGATAACGCGGAGGGTGCCCGCCAATCTCGGGATCGCCATAGGTCACCGACCCTCCCTGCGGACGACCCGTGTAGAACCCGGTGTTCAGCGTAGGTTCAAAGAAAGGAGCCTTCTGGTACGAAGGCACGCCTTCATCCCAATAAAACGCAGGGCTGATGCCCGCATCCAGGGTTGTGAAGCTCGGGCTCGCAGAATACCCGAGTAATCCCGTGCCGTTCCGAGCTCCGCCGCGGCCACCCACCGCGCCGCGATGTGTCGTGTTTACCGAATAGCCCGCGCGGAAGACGGTGTTCTCGCCGATCTTGTATGCAATGCCGACACGCGGCTGGAAGTTCCGGAAGTACGTCTTCACCGGCGT
>DASQDN010000249.1:0-5570 GCA_035634155.1 Bryobacteraceae bacterium
ATCCAATTCACGCCGCCGACGCTGCCGCCTGGGCCGAAGCCGTCCTCATCTTCACCCCCGACGAAATGCAGCGCCAGGTCTTGCAAGCCACCTCCAAACGCGGCATTCTAAACTGCACCCGACAATGGGGAAAATCCACAACCTGCGCCATAAAAGCCGTCCATTACGCGCATTTCCACCCCAATAGCCTCGTCCTCGTCGCCAGCCCCGGCATGCGGCAAAGCGGCGAATTCCTGCAGAAAGCCCGCAAAGCCGTCTCCCTCCTCGGCATCCGCCCCAAAGGCGACGGCGAGAACCGCTGCTCCGTCCTCCTCCCTAACGGAGCCCGCATCGTCGGCCTGCCCGAAAACGCCGACACCGTCCGCGGCTTCTCCAGCGTCGGCCTCCTCATCATCGATGAAGCTTCCCGAGTCTCGGACGACATGTACTACGCCCTCCGCCCCATGCTCGCCGTCAGCGATGGCGACCTCTGGCTCATGAGCACTCCCAACGGCCGCTCCGGTTTCTTCTTCCGCGAATGGCAGGACACCGCCGGCGTCACCCCATGGCTCCGCATCACCGCCATCGCCGAAGAGTGCCCGCGCATTCCAGCCGACTTCCTCCTTGCCGAAAAAGACCGCTTCAGCGACGAACGCTACCGCGAGGAGTACTGCTGCGAGTTCGTCTGCGCCGAAGGAGCCCTCTTCGACGAGGACGTCATCCGGTCCAAGTTCGTCGACTGCGGAGGCCGCCTGTGGTAAATCCGACACCCCCGCCAACCCCAACAAACCGCACGCCCGGATGCCCTTTGTTAAAGAAATTTACATCTTCTTTCACATGGACTACAACGATCCCTGGACTGCCTACGTCCATTAAGGGTCTGTGTTATGCTGAAGCCACCACGGGCGGTAGTCCGATGAGTGTACGTAAGATTACTGTCTTCGCTTTCCTCTTCCTCGGCCTGTGGACTGCACTCTACGCCTATCAACGTGGAGCCGCCCGGCCTTGGTGGTACGACGAAGCCGATCCGATCACGCCCGCCGACGGCAATGAGAAGACCGAATTCGTCTTCGCCCGCCTCCAATACCCCTCCTACGGTCGTGTCGCCGACCGCATCTGGAACCTCCGAGGCAACTGGACCATCGATTACCCGTTCGCCGACCGCCACTTCGTACAAGGCGTTCGCCGCCTCACCCGCGTCCACACCCGCTCGGTCGAGCAGGTGGTCAGCGTTGCCAACGACGACATATATAACTGGCCCTGGCTCTACGTCGTCGAACCCGGTCACTGGGAATTGACCGACGAGCAGGCCCTGCGCCTCCGCAACTACCTCCTCCGCGGCGGCTTCCTCATGACCGACGACTTTCATGGCACCTTCGAGTGGGATATCTTCATGCAAAGCATGAAGAAGGTGTTCCCCGATCGAGCGGTCGTCGACATCGAAAACAAGGACCCTATCTTCCACGTCCTCTACGATCTGGACGAGCGCTTTCAGGTCCCCGGCGTCGTCACCTTCGGCACCGGCCGCACCTACGAGTACGATGGCGTCGAAGGTAAATGGCGAGGCATCTACGACGATAAAGGCCGCATCATGGTGGCCATTCTGCACAACATGGATCTAGGCGACGCCTGGGAATGGGCCGACAATCCTAACTATCCGGAGAAGTATGCTTCCATGGCGTACCGCATCGGAATTAACTACATAATCTACGCGATGACCCACTAATGTTCGAGCTCTTCTTTAAGTACCCATTCGAAGCGTTCTCCCGTGGCGATGTCGTCCTGCTCGGCCGCTGGCCGCTTTGGGTGCTCGCCGCGCTGCTCATCGCCGGAGCTCTCGCGTTCGCCTGGCCCATACTCCGCCGCCGCCACAACCTCAGCGGCCGGCCCGTCGCCATCTGGCTTCTCCAAACCGCTACCCTTGCCATGCTTCTGCTGATGCTCTGGCAGCCGGCTCTTAGCGTCTCCACACTCCGCCCCCAGCAGAACATCGTCGCCATCATCGCCGACGATTCCCGCAGCATGGCCGCCGTGGACGACGGAGTCGCCCGCAAGGATGCGCTGCTCAAGACGCTCGACCAGCTAAAAGGACTCGACGAGAAGTTCCAGGTGCGCCTTTACCGCGCCGGCGCGGGACTCGAACGGATCGACTCGGCCAAGCAGCTCAACGCGCAGGTGCCTTCCACTCGGATCGCAGACGCCCTGAAACAGATCACCAGCGAAGCCGGCAGCCTCCCCATCGGCGCGGTCGTTCTCCTCAGCGACGGAGCCGACAACACCGGAGGCATTGACCTTCCCACGCTGAGCGAAGTCAAGCGTTACCGCATTCCCATCCATACCGTCGGCTACGGCCGCGAGAAGATGGTCCGCGACATCGAACTGGTAGACGTCCAGGCGCCCACCCGCGTCTTGGCCGAATCGCGAATCGCCGCCCAGGTTACCCTTCGCAGCGCGGGCTACGATAACCGACGCGCTCGAGTCACCATCAAGGACGGAGCCAAAACCCTCGCCACCCGCGAAGTCACTTTGAAAGGCGAGGGCAAAGAGCAAACCGAGCCCATCCTCTTCAGCGCCGGCGCCGTCGGCATCCGAACCCTGAACGTCAGCGTCGACCCGCTGGACGGCGAGGAAAACTCCGCCAACAACAGCCTCACGCGCCTGGTCTCCGCCGAATCCGGCCGCCCCCGCATCCTCTACATCGAAGGCGAGCCCAAGTGGGAATTCAAGTTCATCCGCCGAGCCATCGAAGAAGACAAATCCCTGCAGCTCACCACCATGAATCGCACCACGCAGAACAAGGTGTATCGGCAGGGCATCGACACTCCTCAGGAGCTCGAACAAGGCTTCCCGGCCACCGTAGATGAGCTGTTCAAATTCCAAGGCGTCATCATCGGCGGAGTCGAAGCCAACTACTTCACGCCCACGCAGCTTGAACTGCTCAAGCAATTTGTCGATCGCCGCGGCGGCGGTCTCCTCTGGCTTGGCGGTCGCAACGGCCTCGGCGACGGCGGTTGGGGCAAGTCCCCGATGGCTGACCTGATGCCTGTCACCGTCAGCGACCGCAAGAACACGTTCCATCGCGACCCGGCTACCGTGGAACTCACGGCCGAGGGCCGCGATAGCCTGCTTTGCCGCCTCGACGATGATCCGGCTCGCAACGCAGAACGCTGGAAGAAGCTCCCCCATCTGCAGGATTATCACGAGGCGGGCACACCCAAACCCGGCGCTGTGGTTCTCGCCGAGTTGATGCCCACCAGCCGCGGTCGCCATCCGCTCCTGGTCACGCAGAACTACGGCCGCGGACGCACCGCTATCTTCGCCACCTCCGGCTCATGGCGCTGGCAGATGCTGCAACCCCTTGAAGACAAGTCGCACGAGATGTTTTGGCAGCAGATGCTCCGCTGGATGGTATCGGGAACCCACGGGCCCGTCATCTCTTCCGTGCCTAAGACCGTCTTTGCCGACGAGCAGCGCATCGCTCTCCGCGTCGATGCCCGCGATAAGACGGACCGCCCCCTCGCCGACGGCCACGTCGAGGCAGTCGTCACAGGTCCCGACAACGCAACCGATCGCGTCGAGCTTCGTCCCGATCCGTCCTCCCCCGGCATCTACACAGCCGAGTACTCAGCCGCCCGTCCCGGTTCCTACGTCGTCGAAACCACCGTTCGCCGTGGCGAGGAAGAGGTAGGCCGCGACGTCGTCACCTTCCGTCGCGAAGACGGCGTGGCCGAGAACTTCCATACCGAACAAAACCGCGAGCTCCTCGAAAAGCTCGCCTCTGAAACTCGCGGCAAGTACTACACTCCCGACGAAGCCTCGCGTATCACCAAGGAGATTTCGTACTCGGACGCCGGGATCAGCGTCAAAGAAACCAGGGACCTTTGGGACATGCCCATCTTTTTCATCGGCGCGCTTCTGCTGCGCTCGTCCGAGTGGCTTCTGCGCCGCAAATGGGGAGTTGTATGAAATTGAATCTGGCCATCGCCGGCCTCCTGACGGCGGCCTGCGCGAACGCAACCACACACTGCGTCGTGGTCTCCGGACTCGGTGGTGAGGCCGACTACGAACAGCGCTTCGCCGCCTGGGCCGAGGATCTGAACAAGACGCTGGGCAGCGTCGACAGCGACACCAAGGTCACGGTCCTATCCGGCGCTAAAGCCCGCCGCGAAAACATCAAGGCCGCATTCGACACCGCCGCCGGCCAACTGAAAGCTGAAGACGCCCTCGCGGTGATCCTGATCGGCCACGGAACCTTCGACGGCAGCGAATACAAGATCAACATCCCCGGCGCGGACATCTCCGCAATCGACTTGGCCACCATGCTCGACCGCGTCAAAGCCGGACGTCAGCTCGTAGTCAACGCCACCAGCGCCAGCGGCGGCTCTGTCCACGCGCTCATGAAGCCGAACCGCACCGTCATCACGGCAACCAAGAGCGGTACCGAAAAGAACGCCACCGTCTTTGCCCGGTATTGGATCGAAGCCTTGCGCGATGCCGCGGCGGATGCCGACAAGAACGAAGTGATCACCGCGCTCGAAGCGTTCAAGTTCGCCGAAGCCAAAACGAAACAGTTCTACGAAACAAATAAACGTATCGCCACTGAGCATCCAATGCTCGACGGCGGAGATGCCGCTGGGCCGGTTAATGCCGGCCGGTTCGCTCTCCTCCGCATCGGTTCGGTCCAGAAAGCCGCCGCCGATCCGGCCAAGCGCGCATTATTAGTGAAGCGTGAGCAACTTGAGGGCGAGATTGATCGCCTTAAGTTCCAGAAGGCCGCCATGCCGACCGCCGAGTACAAGCGCCAGTTACAGGCGCTCCTCCTGGACCTCGCTCGGACGCAGGCGGAGATCGATAAATGAAGTTTTGGGGCATTTTCTTAGTTTTCGTCACCATCACTCCGGCTGACCCGCTGGCGAGTTGCCGCGACCTGGAGCGCCACGGCAAACGCTCCGAATCGCGCGCCTGCTTTCAAAAGTTCACCGGCGACCGCAATCCCGCCAACCGCGCGGAAGCTTTTTGGGGATTGGGCGACACGGCATCCGCCGCCAAGCAGTTTGAAATCGCTCTCAAGCAGCAGCCTGGTGATGCCGATGTTCGAGTTCGCTTCGGACGGCTCCTTTTCGAAGGCTTAAACTCCGCCGATGCGGAAAAGCTCTTCGACGAAGCCCTGAAGCTCGATCCCAAGAATGCCAATGCATTGCTCGGGATGGCCATCCTCGCTTCCGAAGGCTTCGATCAGAAAGCAGTCGAATTAGCCGAGCAGGCCCTTGCCCTCGACCCCAACCTTCTCGAAGCCCAGGAACTCCTGGCCAAGCTCGCCCTCGAAGATAGCAACGAAGCCAAGGCGATCGTCGAAGCCGAAAAAGCTTTGAAGATGTCACCCGCGGCCCTGGATGCAATGGCCGTCCGCATGACCGTCGACTTCCTGAACAACAAGACGTCGAGCGAATGGGAATCCAAGATCAAAGGCGTTAATCCAACGTACGCGCCGGCGTGGGCCTTCGCTGGACACATCCTGGTCCTCAATCGACGCTACGAAGAAGGCATCGCGCACTACCAGACCGCGCTGAAACTCGATCCCACCCTCCAAT
>DASQDN010000250.1:0-9599 GCA_035634155.1 Bryobacteraceae bacterium
GTTCCTTTTTCAAGGATGCCCTCGGTGCGAAGACCGGCGGATGTGAGGAGACGAAGTATGGGCTCGAGGTCTTCGTCGCGTTTCGCGGGACGGATTTGCGCCATGCGGCTCGATCTAATTTGCCATGAAAACGCGTTAGCGGGCAATGCGACAATCCAGATGAAAGCCGAAGATGTCTATCGCCAGCGTGCAACGTCTTGGCGAGTCGTCCTACCCGTCACCTCTTTCCTCGCGGCAAGGCGACCCACAGCATCAAACACGTTTATTCGTGATAGTCAGCACGTGCCCTTGCACATCATGATTGACCTGGAGGCGGAACGCCCTGGCAACCTTCTATTCGAACGCGCCGGACCGCGCGAGCGGATCTTTTTCGATCCTGCGACCGCACGGGCGGCGATCGTCACCTGCGGCGGCGTGTGCCCCGGATTGAATAACGTCATTCGATCGCTAGTGCTTTGCCTTCGCGTTCATTTCGGCGTGCGGGAGGTGCTTGGGGTGCGTTATAGATACGCCGGCATGAATCCGGCTTCGGCCCTTGATCCTGTCGATTTGACTGTTAAAGACGCGAGCGACATTCATGAAACCGGAGGAACGATTCTCGGCACATCACGAGGGCCGCAGGAGCCGCAGGTGATGCTCGAATGGCTGCGAAGTCGCGGAGTGAACATGTTGTTTACCGTGGGCGGCGACGGAACGCAGCGAGGACCGCTGCAGCTAGCGCGCACGGCGCAGCAGGCCGGATATCCACTCGCCGTCGTTGGGATTCCTAAGACGATTGATAGCGACTTGCAGTACGTGTCAAAGCCCTTCGGATTCTCCACCGCAATCGATGCCGCGCGGTGTAATTGATGTTGCGTACAACGAGGCTCGCGCCGTGATGAACGGAGTTGGCCTGGTGAAGCTGATGGGGCGCGACTCGGGCTTCATTGCCGCCGGCGCTGCGCTGGCAAGCGGAGAAGTGAACTACTGCCTGATCCCCGAGTAGCCTTTCGAGATGGATGGAGCGCGCGGGCTGCTGGAAGTGCTCGGTGGGCAGTTGAGGCGGAAGGCCCATGCGGTGATCGTTGTCGCTGAAGGCGCGGGCCAACATCTGATGCCGCAGGGCGCCGCCGCAGTGGACGCGTCCGGCAACAAACTCCACGCTGACATCGGTGTGCTGTTACGGGATGGAATTTGGGTCACGTCGGTAAGCTGGGGCGTGCCTGTAAACGTTCGCTATATCGATCCGAGTTATTCGATTCGGGGCTTAGCCGCGAATGCGGGACGACGCCATCCTATGCGACATGCTGGCGCGTGAAGCGGTGCATGCCCGCCCTGGTGCATGCCGCCCTGGCGGGGCGAACGGGCGTGATGATCGGAACCATACACAACCGCGCGGTGCATGTTCCCATCGAACTCGCTACCGAGACGCGCAAGAAGGTGGACCTGGCGGAGAGATGTGGAAGTCGGTCGTGGCTGTCACAGGCCAGCCGGTGTTCCGCGCGCTAGACACATAGGAGCCGGGAGAACGCCCTGCTTTGCTATCCTGCTAAGACGCATGGCTAATCCGTTTCAGGATCCGCTGCGGTTCGAACGTCGCGTCCCACCTTGCGCCATCGTTATTTTCGGCGCCAATGGCGATCTTACAAAACGCAAGCTGATTCCCGCGTTATACCGCCTCGCCTACGAGCGACGATTGCCTCCAGGCTTTGCCATCATCGGCAATTCTCGGACCGGGATGTCAGACGATTCGTTCCGCGACAAGATGAAGGAGGCGCTGCAGGAGTTCCTCGAAGACACGCCTTTTGATGAGCGCTTGTGGACTGATTTCTGCCAGAACCTGTTTTACTTTGCGGGTGACTTACACGATCCGGACACATACACGCAGCTAGCCGCGAGACTCGAGGAGGTGCGTGTTGCGCGGCACACGGATGACAACGTTCTCTTCTACCTGTCCACGCAACCGAGCCATTACGAGGCCGCAATCCACGGCATCGGCTATGCGAAACTGCAGCGCGGGCGAGGGTGGCGGCGCATCGTGGTGGAGAAGCCTTTCGGCCACGATCTGGCGACCGCCCGCGCTTTGAACGCCAAGCTGCAGGACGTGTTCGAAGAGCAGCAGATTTATCGAATCGATCATTACCTGGGTAAAGAGACCGTGCAGAATGTGCTCGCGTTTCGGTTCGGCAACGGCATCTTTGAACCTCTTTGGAACCGGCGATACATTAGCCAGATCCAGATCACCGCGGCTGAATCGATTGGCGTCGAGGGCCGCGGCGGTTATTACCAGGAAGCCGGCGCGCTGCGGGACATGATTCAGAATCACCTCCTGCAGGTGATGTCCACCATAGCGATGGAGCCACCGGCGGTTTTCGAACCCGACGTCGTACGGGATGAGCGTGCCAAGGTGCTGCGATCGATCCGCATCATCAAGCCCGAAGATGCGCCCATGTACAGTGTGGCGGGACAATATGGACCAGCGCGAATCGGTAATGAGGACGTGCCGGGGTTCAGACAAGAGCAGGGCGTCGATCCCAACGCGCAGACCGATACGTATTCGGCTGTCACCTTTTATATCGACAACTGGCGATGGGCCGACGTTCCGATTTACATTCGCAGCGGCAAGCACCTTCCGAAGCGAGTTACCGATATCGCAATCTTCTTTAACCCGGCGCCGCACTCCCCGTTCCAAGGATTGGAAGCAGGCGTTGTTCCCACCTCACCAAACATGCTGATTCTACGGATTCAGCCTGATGAAGGCATTTCGTTGCGCTTCCTTTCCAAGCACCCGGGCGAAGGCATGCGGCTGCGTAATGTTTCCATGGACTTCAACTATGGCGCGAGTTTCGGCGCGCGTTCGCCGTCGGCTTACGAAACGCTGCTGGTGGACGTGATGCTCGGCGATGCCACGTTGTATACGCGACAGGACATGGTGGACGCGAGTTGGGCCGCGGTGCAGCCAATCCTCGACTACCGCGAGCGGCATCCCGTGAACTTCCCGAATTATCCTGCAGGAAGTTGGGGGCCCCAGGAATCCGATGAGATGCTCGCCCGCAATGGACATGCCTGGAGGATTCCCTGATGGAAGCGGCAGTCCGTCCTGAGCGAATCCTGAAGGACCTGCGCGGCTTATGGGTGGATCTCGGCAAAGATGAGCCGGCGGGGGTACTACGCGCCTGCGCGATGACGCTGGTGGTTGTTGTCGAGGAAGAGCGCGACGCGGCTGCGATCGGTGAGACGATTGCCTCTTTTATCCACGAGCATCCTAGCCGTGCGATTGTATTGCGCGTGCGAGCCGGCGATGAGTCGGCGCTTTCAGCTCGGGTCTTCGCTCAATGTTGGATGCCGTTCGGAAGCCGTCAGCAGATTTGCTGCGAGCAGGTGGAGATCATCAGCAGTGTCGCCAGCTTTGCGGACGCGACATCGGTTCTCCGTGGACTCGTGGTGCCGGACTTGCCCGTGGTGGTGTATTGTCCCAGTGAAGCGCTCTGGCCGACTCCGGAGTTTCTGGACTTACTTCCACTGTGCTCGAAGGTTATTGTCGATTCCCATGCGATGGAGCGCGCGCCTTCGGCGTTGTCTTACTTGCAGTCGCTCTCTCGCACGGCGGGTTTTCGGAAGGCTGATCTGATGTGGGCGCGGATTACGCCGTGGCGCGAGGCGATTGCGCAGATCTTCGAAGACCCCGCCAGAATGCGCTGCGCGTTTGACCTGGAAGAGATTCAAATCCTGTACCGCTCGGATCTGGGCGAGCCATCGTCGGTTTACTACCTGGCGGGTTGGTTCATGAGCGTGCTCGGCGCGGGAGTGAAGATTCGGATTGCGCCGGGAGTGGGACCTGAGTACGCCGGAATTGCCCACGTCACCATCACCGGTCCGAAGATCAAGGCGACTGTCGATTTGACGACTAGCGACACGGTTGACGTGTCAGTCAACGGTGAGCATCTGCAGATGACCGTATTTCCACCGGCAACGGAGACCGATGCTCTCCGTCAGGAACTTGCGATCGCTAACCGGGACACTCGGTTTGAGGACGCGCTCGGGTTGGGTCAACTGATGTACCAGGGTGGACAGCCGTGAGCATAAGCGTACGCTCCTTTGCCGACGGTCGAACGGCGGCGGAGGCCTGCGGCGTGTTCATCCTGGAAAAGTTGGAAGCGGCCGTAGCCGAGCGCGGCGACGCATCGCTCGCTATCTCCGGTGGCTCGACTCCGAAGATGATGTTCGATGCAATGGCGGCTGCTGAGTTTGATTGGAGCAGAGTTCATGTCTTTTGGGTGGATGAACGCCCAGTGCCGCCTGAGCATGAACAGAGCAATTACCGACTGGCGCAGGAACACCTCCTGGGTCCCGCTCAGATTCGGCACGTACATCGTATCCAAGCCGAATTGCCGCCCGATCACGCAGCTAGCGGTTACTCGCGTGAGCTTCGGGCGTTCTTTCAATTAGCAGAGCGTGGGCTGCCGCAGTTCGACGTCATCCATCTCGGCATCGGCTCGGATGCGCACACCGCCAGTCTGTTTCCAGGGGAGCCGATGATTGAGGATCGAGACGGGCTCGCCGCGGCTGTGTACGTAGAGAAGCTCGGACAGTGGCGTATCACGCTCTTACCCGGTGTGCTGCTGGCCGCGCGCGATGTTGCGGTCCTGGCCGCGGGCCCGGACAAGCAAGAAGCCGTTAAACATATCTTGCACGGTATGTTCTCGCCGTTAGATTATCCTGCGCAACTGGTAACGCGGCGCACACTACCTTCCGCGTTCTTTCTGGATAAAGCATCTTTAAGCTGATTTCGGTCCACGGTTAGCTCTAAGTGAAATGCGGGTAGACGTGGTATTCTGCCCGAGAGAACCATGAGATTCGTATCGCCTATTACAGCTACATTGATTTGCACTTCTTGGCTGTTCGCGGCGGGCGTGCCGAGGAACTCGACGCCTCAAACGCTGGTTCGGACACCCATGGCTTTCGAGCCCAACACGGGGCAAGCCGATCCGGAGATCCGGTGGATCTCAAGAACCCCTGAGCGCACTTTTTTGCTGACGCGCGATGAAGCTCGCATGCTGTTGCAGAAGGATGGTTCCGTCGCTGCTATCCGCATGAAGCTGATCGGCGCCAAGGCGAGCGAGGGCAACGGCTTGGATCCCCTGCCGAGCACGAGCAGCTACTTTGTGGGCACGAATGCCGCGGAGTGGCGAAGCGGCGTTCCGCACTATGGCTGCGTGCGATACAGCGACGTCTACAAAGGTGTCGATGTCGTGTACTACAGTTCAGAACGGCAATTGGAGTACGACTTCATCGTCGCGCCGGGCGCAGACCCGAGTAAGATCCAGCTTGCCTACGAAGGCGCCGAGTCGATTCGAGTGGATAAAGATGGCGCGCTGATTCTCAACGTAAATGGGCGAACTGTGCGGCAGTTGCGACCCAAGGTCTACCAAAAGGATAACGGCCGGCGCCGTGAAATTGCGGCGTCGTATCGACTGCTGGCGGGCAATCGTGTGAAGTTCACGCTGGGCGATTACGATCGAAGCCGCGAGTTGGTGATCGATCCGGTTGTGCAGTATTCCACGTATTTCGGTAACGAAGGCTATGAAGCGGGGGCGGCGATCACGAGCGATCGCAATGGGGATGTCTACGTGACTGGCGTCACGACGTCCGTGCGTTACTCGACGACAGCAATGGCGCAGGAAGTCTTCGGCGGCGACTCGGATGCCTTTGTTGCAAAACTCTCGGGTAGCACGGGCGCGCTGATTTGGGTGACTTACCTTGGAGGCGCGAAGACCGACTCCGGCTATGACATCGCAGTTGACGCGGCTGGCAACGCTTACGTAGTGGGGAACACCTTGTCGACCAACTTCCCGGTTCGCAACGCCGTCTATGGACAATCGGCGGGCGATTACGATGGGTTCCTCGCAAAGGTGTCGAGCGACGGGCGCCAGTTCCTCTTCAGCACTTACTTGGGCGGGAGTTCGTATGACCAGCCGATCGGCGTGGCTGTTGACGGGGCCGGCGATGCTTACGTCACTGGTTTGACCACGTCGTTCGATTTCCCGGTGCGCAACGGCTTTCAGACTGGCGGCGCGGGCGGCGGCGGCGATATCTTCGTCAGCAAGTTTTCCACGACTCGGAACAGCTTGGTTTATTCAACGTACGTAGGCGGCGATGGATTGGAGACCGCGACCGGCATCGCGGTGGATGCCGACGGCAACGCGTACGTTACGGGCGGCACCACGTCGACTATCTTTCCGGTGTTTGCTCCAATCCAAACGGCTTCTGGGGGTGATCGGGACGCATTCATCTTCAAGTTGAATCCCTCCGGTACGTCGCTTGTGTATGCGACTTTCCTCGGCGGCTCGGCTGAGGACTTCGGCTATCGGATCGCGCTCGACGCCCAACGTGCGGCATATGTGTTGGGGTACACGAAATCCACTAACTTCCCCACACGAGGCGCCGCGCAGGCAAGCAACGCTGGGTTGTTCGACGCGTTTGTGACGAAGGTGAACCCTGCCGGAAGCGCGATTGAGTACTCTACCTATCTCGGCGGAAGCGGAGACGACTTCGGCTTCGGTGACATCGTGGTGGATGGCGGGGGATCGGCGTATGTGAGCGGCTACACCAGTTCGACCAATTTCCCCGCGCGCTCTCAATTTCAACTCGGGTATGGAGGCGGTCAGTACGACGCGTTTCTCGCCCGACTCGCGCCGCAAGGTAACTCGCTTGTTTATTCGAGCCTGCTCGGCGGCTCAGGTGACGACTTCGCTTATGGACTCGCGGTGGATGCGCAAGGTCAGCCGATTCTGGCGGGCAAGACCTCATCTGCCAATTTTCCGTCGGTGAGCAATGCATTCGTGGGCGACGCTCGAGGTGGCTTCGATATCTTCGTCTCGCGCATCTCGTCGGACGCCAGCATCAACTTTGTAACCCCGACGGCCGGTTCGTTGACGTTTGCCGTTCGCCCGGGAGTGCCCACCGCGGCCCAGACGGTGACGCTTAGCTCCGGCAGTGGATCGCTGAACGTTACCGCACAGTCGGATCAAGCGTGGTTGCGCGTGAACGTGGATCGCAGTAGCACTCCGGCAACATTGACGGTCACCATAGACTCTGCGACGCTCCCGACCACATCGACAGCCTCAGGCGTGATCACGGTGAATGCTCCGCTGGCGGCAAACAGCCCGCTTGTTATTCCCGTGACGGTGAATCAGGTTGTGGCCCCGACGATCACAGGCGCGTCGCCGAATTCTCTGACGCGGGATGCTGCCAACGCTATCGTGACGTTGACAGGTACCGGTTTTCAGAACGGCTTGTCCGTTCGTGTGAATAACACCACCGTGCCTTCGACGTTCGTGAATGGCACGACCCTTCAGGTGACCGTCCCCGGCGCCCTACGAGCTAACGCAAACAGCCTGCAGTTTGTGGTGTTCAGCGCCGAAGGCACGCAGTCAAACTCGTTCACGGTGACCTTAGGGTCGGATGCTACGGGCGTTGTAGTGCTTCCGGCTGGCATCGTGAATGCGGCTTCGAATCAGGCCGACGTCATCGCTCCCGGCGAGATCCTTCTCGTCTACGGAACGGGCTTTGGGCCTGCTCAGATGGCGAACGGCACGCTCGTGAATGGAGCCTTGGCAACCAGCGCGGGCGGCGTCCGCGTGTTGTTTGACGATCTTCCAGCGCCGGTCCTCTACGCTAAGCAGAATCAGGTCGCCGTAATCGTACCGTATGGCGTTGCGGGACGATCTTCCGTTGCGATGCAGCTTGAGTGGGAAGGGCAGCGCACCACGCCGATTCGACTGACGGTCGGCGGAGCGGCTCCCGGTTTATTCACCGCAGACAGCAGCGGAACCGGTCAAGCTTCTGCGATCAACCAGGATGGCACTCCTAACTCGGCCTCTAACCCGGCGCCCGCGGGATCGGTAGTCTCCTTGTATGCCACGGGTGAAGGTTTATTATCGCCTCCAGGCGCGGAGGGCCGCATCGTCACCACGGAGCGTCCTGTGCTGCCGGTCAATGTGCTGATCAACGGCATCCCAGTGACGCCTGAGTTCGCGGGCGGCAGCCCCGGATCTTTTGTAGGGTTGCTGCAGGTCAACGTTCGCATCCCGGCAGGCGTCAGCGGAATTGTGCCAGTGCAGTTGCAGGTAGGCGGAGTTCAAAGCCGCACGGGCGTTACCATCGCGGTTCGCTGATTACGCTTTGCTCGGTGCCTGCGCTCGCTCAGGGTGGATGAAGATCCAGCAGACCGATGCGATGAAGTACAGCGCCGCAAGAATTTGCAGCGGCATGTTCCAGTTGCCGAGCCGGTCCACGATGTACGCGAGCACGATCGGGCTCATGATGCCTCCTATCTGACCCGCCGTGTTCATGGTCGCGCTTAACACGGCGGAATTGCGTCCGCCGAGTTCGATAGCAGTGGACCATGCGGGCGCCAACGTGAACATCGACGCCGCTCCGCCGATTGCGATCAGCATTCCTGCGGTGCGCGCGTCGGCGATCAACGTGGACGCGAGCATCGCCACACCCGCGATGAAGTAAGCGATCCCGGCCACACCGCAGCGGCCCGCGCGCATTCCGAAACGGCGCGACACCGCATCGGTCGTCACACCACCCGTGATGTCGGCTACAACGCTCAACAACAAAGGCAGGCCTGCGAAGATGGCGAGTTCAGCTTTCTCCATGCCTCGCGCGTTCGTCAGATAACTCGGCAGCCAGGTGATGAAGAAGTAGAAGCCGTAGGTGTTGGCGACGTATTGGAGACAGAGGGGAAACAGACTGCGCGTGCGAAATACATCGGCCCATGCGCCGCCCGCGTGCGCCGGTGGCATGCCGCGCGTGCTCTCGATGTAATCGCGCTCGGCTGCGTTCACCGACGCGTGGTCTCGCGGCTCATCACGGAACCACCAGTACCACGCTGCCGCCCAAAGGCAGCCCACCATGCCGAAGATGAGAAAGATGACGCGCCAGTGAAGAAACGTAGCCATGTAGGCTACCAGCAGCGGAGTCAAACCTCCCGATAGATGCGCCCCTGCGAAGAACACCCCTTGCACGCGACCCCGTTCGCTCGCCGGAATCCAGCGTGAAAAAACGCGTGCCGCATTAGGCCAGGCTCCGGCTTCTCCCACTCCGAACAGAAATCGCACCACCAGCATGCTCGCGTAATTGAAGGCGCCAGCGGTTGCGACGGTGAAAGCGGACCACCACACCACGATGCGCGTCAATACAGCGCGGCTGCCAATCTTGTCGGCCCACCACGCTGTCGGGATTTCAAAGGCCGCGTACGCTATGGTGAAGGCGCTGAAGACGTAGCTCATCTGGATGCGCGTCAGGTTGAGATCGCGCATGATGTCCGGAGCTACGACGGAGATGCAGACGCGGTCCAGGTAGGTGACCGCCGCCAGGCCCATCGCGAAAGAAACGACCCGGTAACGTACCCGGGTCATCTCCGATCCTGCCTTCGTGGTTGCGGGTTGCTGCCCTGCGCCGATGTTTGCCATGAGTGCGAGTAATAGAGAGTTTATAACCCTCGATCTCGCTTACTCGATATCTAACGGATCGTTGAACAACCCCGTGAGCTTGATGGAGCCGTGCTTAACCTGCGGGAACCCCGGAGCTGACGGATCGCCCGGGTCAAG
>DASQDN010000251.1:0-13519 GCA_035634155.1 Bryobacteraceae bacterium
GATCGCAACTGCGCCCCGGCTCACGTTTAGCTTGTCGAAACATTCTATCAACTTGTCATGCGCATTCTTGCAGCCTTTCTTATCACTCCTATCCGCCCGCTGTTGCAGTGGTTATACTAATCACTTATTCAAGGAGGCTCCCGGCGTGCCTAACCGGATTGTGTCTGCGGTAATGTTCTGCGCGATGTTCGCTCAGAGTGTCCCTCTCCGAGGGCAGGATGCGGCGGCTCCCACCGGCGCCGGCAGGATTCAGATCGTGATCGTAGAAGGCGAGGGAGCCATCAACAATGTTCGGCAGCGGGTGGCTCGTGAGCCGATCGTTCAGGTGGAAGACGAGAATCGCAGGCCGATAGCCGGCGCGGCCGTCACGTTCCTACTCCCGAATCAAGGGGCCAGCGCAAGCTTCGCGAACGGGGCACAAAGCCTGACCATTACCACTGACGCGCAGGGACGCGCGGTGGCTCGCGGCCTGCGCCCGAATAATGTAAATGGCCGATATGAAATCCGCGTAAACGCCTCCAGTCAGGGCCGTACCGCAAGCGCAACCATTAGCCAAACGAATGCTCTTGCGACGGCCGCGGTAGCAGGCGGGATCAGCGCTAAATTGATTGCGATTCTTGCTGTCGCGGGCGGTGCGATTGCAGCGGGTACAGTCGCTGCAACCCGCGGAGGCGACAACGGTCCGGGTGGACCGTCGCCCACAGTGATCACCCCAGGTTCACCCACGGTTGGAGGTCCTCAATGAGAAAGGCAGTCTGGCTGGCGTCGATTGCCTGCGCGTCGTTCGCGGCCGACCCTGCGGTCGAGGGTCCCATGATTGGATACGTTAACTCGGCGGCTGGAGTGCGCCGAGTGCTCGGCGTAACGGGGTCGGCGCGTTTGAGCGCTCCGCTGACGGGTGAGTTGCACGGCGCGCTGGTGCTTGCGGGCAGGGGCGCGGCAGTGGCGAAGAATCCGGCGGGTGCGCTGGTGCGAATCGATTTCAAGGACGGATCGCTGTTGTCGCTCGGGGTAGAGAATGTGGCCGACTTCGTGGTGAGTCCTTCGGGGGGCGCGGTGGCGGCCAGTACCGCCGGACGGCTGCATCTTCTGTCGGCCAGTGGGGAGCCTAAGGGTGACTACGTTGCTCCCGGCGCCGTTCGCTTGATGGCGGTGTCGGACGATGCGGCCGCGGTTGTGGTGTCGGTCGGCGGCGCGGGTGGCGAGGCTGTCCACGTCGTGGATGCGCACGGCTCCCGGCAGGTGTTTCAGGCGGATCGGATTGCCGCCGTGGCGTTTGTGCCGGGTGGGCGCGATTCCGTGTTTGCCGATGGCGAAGGCGCCATCTACAGAATCACAGGTGACTTGCAATTCGCGCAGATCGGGACGGCGCCGGGGACAGTGGCGCTGGCTGCGACTGCGGATGGACGAGTACTTGCGGTGGCGCGCAAGACGATCGTCACCCTCCGCAGTGATGCCGCGCCTTCGACCAGCGCCGACCTCGTGTGTGAGGCGACCACCGCTAAACCGTTGGGGCACTCCAGGTTCCTTTTAACCTCCGGAGAGGATGGGCCGATGTGGATGGTGGATGCTTCCGCGGCGGACTTGCGTTTGGCTTTCATCCCGGAGGCCGTGAATGAAATTGAATAAGCTGTGGCGGGCCGGGCTCTTCGCGCTGGGCGCGATAGCCATCGTGGCGCAGGTAGGGCCTGTCGTTATCACCACTCCATCTCCGCTCCCGTTTGCCGTGCAGGGGCAGTCGTACAACACGGTCCTGCAAGCGACGGGCGGAAGCAGCGGCTTCTACTCGTGGTTCCTGGATAGCGGCACGCTCCCGGCCGGGTTGTTTGTCGAGTCAGGCGGGGCGATCACAAGCGGCGGCTCGGGAATTGTGACCGGAGCCCCTGCGATTTACACGTTCACTATCCGTGCGAATAGCACGCCAACCGATGGCCTGAAGACCTTTCAACTGCAAGTTTATTCGCGGGTGCAGGTGACATCCACTTCGGTTCCGGCTGCCGCTCGAAATACGCCGTATTCGACGCAGCTTACGGCGACCGGGGGCTCCGGCGGACCGTATGTTTGGCAGTTGTCCGACAGCGACCTTCCTCCGGGACTGGTCCTGAACTCCGCCGGGCAGGTGTCCGGAACGCCCACGGGCCCCGCGGGGGATTACGTTTTCTTTGTCACGGCAACGGACACGGTGGGCCAGGAGTCTGCGCGCACCGGGGTATCGATCCGGATCAACGAACAGGCGCTGGTCATCAACCCGCCCTCGACTTTGGAGCGCGGCGTCATCAACGTGCCCTATACGAATGCGCTGACGGCAACCGGCGGCAACGGGACCTATCTATGGGTGATTCAGTCCGGCGGTACAGGGCTGCCAAGCGGCATCACTCTCACTTCGGCGGGTCAACTGATCGGCACTCCGACCGTGTCCGGACCATTCACCTTCCGAGCCCGTGTGTCGGACAGCAGCACCTTCCAGCCCCAGGCGCAGTCGGCTGACTTCTCGCTGTTTATCAATCCGCTGCTGGTGATTTCAACGACCGGCCTGCCGGGCGGTGTTGTTGGAACGCCCTACAACGCGCAATTGACGGCAACGGGCGGCCAGCAGCCGCCTCTCACCTGGACCCTGCTGAGCGGAACTCTGCCCAATGGGCTGACGCTTTCCACGTCCGGGGCCATCACTGGGACTCCCACTGTTGCTTCAACGTTCAACTTCATTGTGCAGGTGGTGGATGCGGGTGTCGGGCAGGGCCGACAGGTGAGGACGCAGGCGTTCTCGATCGCTGTAGCTCCGGCGCCGCTGGTGATTGTGACCACGGCTTTAGGCCAGGCCACAGCGTTCGTGCCCTACTCGCAGGCGATCACGGCCGCCGGCGGTGATCCTCCGTATACGTGGTCATTGGCAAGCGGCACTTTACCGACTGGCATCACGTTCAGTTCGGCAGGGGTGCTCTCGGGAACGACGACGCAAGTCGGCAACCATCCAATTACCGTACGAGTTCGGGATAACGGCGATCCGTCGCAGGAGACGACCAGGAACTTTACGCTGGTGGTGGATCCGGGCAACCCGTTCATCACGACCGAGAGCTTGCCGCCTGCTCAAGCGCAGACGCAATACTCACAAATTCTGGCGGCGAGCGGCGGAACCGCTCCGTACCGGTTCACCCTGGGTTCGGGCTCGCTGCCTTCGGGCTTTATTCTGACCGAGCAAGGTGTGATTCTGGGAAGTGCTCCGAGCGCTACTTCGTCGAGCTTCTCAGTTGTGGTTACCGACCAGAGAGGACGTACAGGGCAGCGATCGTTTGTGCTGTCGGTGAGTCCGCGCGATGCCGCGTCTGACAAGCTTGAGATCGCCACTACGGCTCTTCCCGATGCGACAGTTGGAATCTCTTACGGCATGCAGTTGGCCGCGCGCAATGGCCAGCCGCCCTACACCTGGGCAATCTCAGGGTTGCCTGCCGGCTTAACAGGCAACTTCCACGGAGAGATCCAGGGCACGCCGACTCAGGCAGGTACGTTCTCGGTGCAGGTTGTCGTCAGCGATGACGCGGGCGCACGAGCGACCGGTTCGCTAAACCTCATTGTCAAAGGCGGGACGATCGTCATCACGACGGAAAGAGCGCCGGATGGTCGGGTGAACGAATCCTACTCGGCTACATTCGCGGCGACGGGCGGCGTAGCTCCGTACACGTTCGGCCTGGGTGGGGGAACGGCTCCTTCAGGCTTGACGATGAGTCCGGCCGGTGTGCTCAGCGGCACGCCCACCGAAATCGGTACATTCACCTTCACGGTACAGGCGAGGGATGCGAACGGCGCTACGGGAACGCGGGATTACTCGGTGGTGATTGCTCCCGCGCGCCTGACGATTACTACGAGCAGCCTGGGTAACGGTAGTGTCAATGTGGCGTATTCATCGGGATTGGCTGCGGCCGGCGGACGGCCTCCTTACCAGTGGTCGGTTTCCGGATTGCCGGATGGACTTTCGGCGGATGCCAGCACTGGCGCGATTACAGGGACGCCCAGCCGGCCCGGCTCGTTCTCGGTCAGCGCTCGAGTAACGGATCGGGACAACCAGACGGCTTCGAGGGATTTCGCGATTGAGATCGCTTCGGGCTTGACGATAACGACCACTTCGGTCGGGCCTTTCGCAGTTGGAGTGGCGGCATCATCGTCGCTTGCAGCTGCGGGTGGACGGCCTCCGTATTCGTGGACGGTTACCGGTGGTTCATTGCCGGGTGGGTTGAGTTTAGGATCGGATGGCGCGATCACTGGAACTCCGACAGCCTTGGGAGCATTCAGCTTCACTGCGCAGGTACGCGATCAGAACAATCAGACTGCGACTCGGACGTTCAGCGGCACTGTGGTCACGCCGTTGACGATCACTACGACGACGGCTCCAGCGGGAAGCTTGCAAGCTGCTTATAGCTTCTCTCTCGCAGCCGCCGGCGGCACGCCGCCGTATCGGTGGTCGACGACCGGGAACCTGCCTCCGGGCGTGACCGTGAGCTCGGATGGATCGGTCAGCGGCACGCCTACCGCGACCGGTACGTTCAGCTTCACGGCGATCGTGACGGATGCCGCAACTCCGCCGCAAACCACGCAGCGTGGATTCACGATTACGGTGGATCTGCCGCAGCTCTCCGGCGTAACGCTGGTGCTGCCGCCGAATCCCCAGCCTCAACAGCAGACAAACGTCGGCGTCACGATTGACCGGGCTTTCCCCACGGATATCTCGGGTACGCTGACTCTGACCTTTGCGCCAAACACGGCCAACAATGCCGACGATCCGTTCATTCTGTTCTCCACGGGGGGAAGGGTGGCGCCCTTTACGATTCGGGCCGGCGAGACGCAGGCAGTTTTCAACGTGCCGAACGTCGCCATCCAGACGGGAACGACGGCGGGAACCATCACGGTCACCACAGCGTTGACGTCCGCAGGCAATCCGGTCAGCTGCAATTGCGATCTGACACGGACGCTCGTAATCCCGCGCGGCGTGCCTGTGATTACTAACGTGCGGCTGCAGCGTTCGGGCGCGAGCTTTACTGTCACGGTCACGGGTTTCTCTCCGAGCCGCGAAGTGTCCCAGGGCACGTTCCGCTTCGCAGGTAGCAATCTGCAGACAACGGAGTTAACGGTGCCGCTCGGACCAGCATTCACATCGTGGTTCACGAGCACTCCGTCGCAGCAGTTCGGCAGTCAGTTTACGCTTACACTGCCGTTTAACACGCAGGGGGATGCCTCCACGGTGACATCGGTAACCGTGATCCTGACCAATACGGCGGGCAACTCGCAACCTGTATCGGCGAACTTCTAAATACGGGAGGTTCGCCCAGTCGGTCAAGCTAGAATCGGTGTAGCGTGGCTATTCAAACCTTGTTCGGATCGGTTCCTCAGGAGCCGACTCTCCTCGATCGTCTGAAGGCCGGTGTCGAGAAAACTCGAGCCGGCTTGGTCGATCGGATCGAAGACGTGATCTCGGGTAAGAAGGAGATCGACGCCGACCTTCTGGATGAACTGGAATACGCGCTGATCACGGCGGACATCGGTGTTCGCACCGCCACGGAAGTCCTGGATCAGATTCGGCTTCGTGTCGATCGTAAGCAACTCGGAGATGCGGCCGAGCTGCGGAACCTCATTAAAGAGAACCTGCTTGAAATCCTGCAGGCGAACGACCGTCCTGTGCCGCGGGTGATGACTCCGCCGGCGGTGGTGATGGTGGTTGGGGTCAACGGGGCGGGGAAGACCACCACGATCGGCAAGCTTGCACGACGGTTTCAAGACGAAGGCCGGTCGGTGCTGCTTTGCGCAGCCGATACGTTTCGCGCGGCGGCCATCGAGCAGCTTGAGGTCTGGGGTACGCGGACGGGTGTGGATGTGATCCGGCAGCAGCAGGGCTCGGACCCAAGCTCCGTTGTGTATACGGCGGTGGATGCCGCGCGAGCGCGCAAGGTGGATTACGTCATCGTTGACACCGCAGGCCGGCTGCATACCAAGGAAAACTTGATGGCGGAGTTGGAGAAGATGCGGCGCACCATCAAGAAGCTGATCCCGGATGCGCCGCATGAAGTTTTGCTCGTGTTGGATGCGACCACGGGACAGAATGGATTGGAACAGGCTCGACGCTTCACGGAAACGAGCGGCGTTACGGGCATCGTGCTGACGAAGCTGGACGGCACAGCCAAAGGCGGCGTGGTGATTGCGATCAGCCGTGAGCTCGGGCTGCCGATTCGATATGTCGGCGTCGGCGAGAAGGTAGAGGATCTGCTGCCGTTCGATCCGGAAGCATTCATCGGCTCCTTGTTCGAGAAATGAATCTATTTATGGCCGAGGCGCTGGCTGAGGCAGCCAAAGGCGCAGGCCAGACGAGTCCCAACCCGGCTGTCGGCGCCGTCGTGGTCCGCGATGGGCAGGTTGTGGGTCGCGGCCACCATGTTTGGGCGCGGCGCGATCACGCTGAAATTGAAGCTTTGCGAAGCGCCGGACAGCACGCCCGCGGCGCTACGATTTATGTGACGCTGGAGCCGTGCTCGCACACCGGGCGCACGGGACCATGCGCGCAGGCGCTCATCGATGCGGGTGTGGCTCGCGTTGTTGCCGCGATGGAGGATCCGAATCCGCTGGTATCCGGGCGCGGGTTCGCGTTGTTGCGCGGCGCCGGGATCGAGGTCGACATCGACATGGACGCCAAACCTACGGCGGAGAAGATGAACCAAGCGTTCGCGCATTTCATGCGCACGGGATTGCCCTTGGTGACGCTGAAATCGGCACTGACATTGGATGGCAAGATCGCCGCGCCGCAGGACAATTCCGGGTGGATTACGAGCGAACAGGCGCGAGCTCATGTGCAGGTGTTGCGGCATGGGTCCGACGCGATCCTCACCGGCATTGGAACGCTGCTTGCCGATGATTGTCTGTTGACCGACCGCAGCGGCGAACCACGGAGCCGGCCGCTGTTGCGCATTGTAGTCGACTCGCAGCTACGAATACCGCTGACGTCGAAGATGGCGCAGTCGGCGGAAGGCGATTTAGCAGTGGTGACGACATCGGCTGCCCCGGATGAACGGCGTCAGGCGCTCGAAGAAAGAGGCATCGAGGTGCTGACTTTCGACGGCCCTGGCGGTCGTACGGACTTCGGCGCCATTGCGAAATGGCTGGCCGAGCAGAAGTATCAATCGCTGATGATCGAGGCCGGAAGCAAGGTGAATTGGGGCGCGCTCGAGTCGGGTGTGGTGGACCGCATCTTCTTCTACTACGCTCCGAAGATCCTGGGTGGATTGCAGTCCTTGCCAGTGGCGGGGGGCGCCGGGCGTCAGCGGCGCATCGATGCGATGCGCTTTCGCGATGTGACGTTGCACCAGATCTCAGGTGATGAGTTTGCCGTCGAGGCGTGGCTGATTAAGTAGCGGCCGGCGCGAACGGGCTCAGGCTGACCAGCTCGGTTGTGCGCTTGAGTTGACCGCACGCCGCGTAAATGTCGAGCCCGCGCGGCTTGCGCACGAAGCACGGGATCGATCGGCGCACGATGTTCTGGAACGAAGCGACGCGTTCGTCGTCTGGCCTTTCATACGCGATTCCCGGTCCCGGGTTCCAGGCAATCAGGTTCACTTTGCAGTTGAGGTTGCCGAGCAGCCCCACCACGCGCCGCGCGTCGGCATCGGAATCGTTCACGCCTTTCAGTAGCACATACTCGAAGGTCAACTTCTCCCACGGGCGTAGCGGGTACGCGCGGCAGGCCTCGATCAGGTCTTTCAAATGCCACTTGCGCGTGATCGGCATGAGTTGCTGTCGCTGCTCTTCGTGCGAAGCGTTGAGCGAGATCGCGAGCTTCGGCCGGTGCGGGTCCTTTGCGAACTCGGCGATTTTAGGGATGATGCCGGAGGTGGAGACGGTGACTCGTTTGGGCGACATGCCAACACCGTCAGGGTCGAACAGGATGCGGGAAGCTTTGAGGACGTTCGGCAGGTTGAGCAAAGGCTCGCCCATGCCCATCATGACGACGTTCAGGCGCGTGCTGGCGGGGGACAGCTTGTGGCGAGCCGCCACTTGCAGGATCTGGCCGACGATCTCGCCTGCTGTGAGATTTCGCTCCAGGCCCATTTGCGCCGTGAGGCAGAACTGGCAATCCACCGGGCAGCCGACCTGTGAGGAGATGCAGATGGTGTCACGCCCTTCTTCGGGCATGAGGACCGTTTCCACGGTGCGTCCGTCTTCCAGTTCCAGCAGGTAGCGCCGGGTTCCGTCGGAAGAATCGAACCAGGAACTGGGGCTCGGCAGGCCGAAGGTGAGGCGTTGGGCCAGGTCTTCGCGGAGCTTGGCCGGAAGCGTGGTGATCCCAGTGATATCGTCGACCTTCTGCTGGTACAGCGCCTGATAGACCTGGCGAGCGCGGTAGGCCGGCTGCCCAGGTCCGAGAACTTGCTGAATTTCCGGGAGATCGAGGCCAATTAATGCCTGTGGCATCGCAACTCTAGTGTGACATAGGGGTTTGGTGGTATTGACGGTAATGGGATACTATCTCTACTGTATCGGGGAATCGGGTGGAATCGACGATGAACGTGAGTACGGTTACGGTATACGGGGTAATTGGGTTCGTTTTGCTCGTGAGCGCCTCGCCTCGGCTCCTTGCTCAGGAGGAAGAGGTTGAAGCGCAGCCGATCCCGCCGGAGCAGGGCTGCACTTTCAAGGCCGATCCGTCTCAGTTTCTCAATGCGCAATCCCGGGCTCATGAGGCGATCCACCGCCGGTTGATGGAGTTCCCGCGCGGCAAAGCCGAAGCTGCTCGAGCGGCAACGGCCGACGCGGTTGCCATTCCGCACCGAAATTTCATCGATAAGCACATCCTTGGAAAGCTGGAGGAGATGAACATCCGGCCGGCGCGGCTGAGTTCGGATGAGGAGTTCATTCGGCGGGTTTATCTCGATGTCATTGGCCGGATTCCGTCCGCGCAGGCGGTGAAGAACTTCGTCGCCAGCACCGACACGAACAAGCGCACGAATCTGGTGGAGTCGTTGATTCTCGCTCCCGAGTTCAACGATAAGTGGGCGGTGTGGTTCCAGGATCTGATCGGCATGACAGAGAATCCGTCGACGAATAACCGACGGCCGCGGGTGGAAGGGAGGAACTCGTTCGACCGCTGGATTCGGGAGAAGATGCAGCACAACGCGTCAATGACGAGCATCGTGACAACCGTGCTGACAGGGACCGGCAACAACTTCTTCACCGAGAATGGACCGGCCAACTACACCGTCCTCGGCAGTGTGAGCATGGGCCCGCTGCAGGACAGCTACGACATGATGACGGTCCGCAGCACCACGGCTTTTCTTGGCCTCGGCCACTACGATTGCCTGATGTGCCACAACGGACGGGGTCACCTGGATCAGCTTTCGTCGTGGGCGACGAAGACGACGCGGGCCGATGCGCACCGCATGGCGGCTCACTTCTCGCGTGTTCGATTCAACCCCGTGCGCGAAGCTGTGCAGTTCGAGCATCCCTTATTCAACAGCTCGGTTGTGGTCGATAACCCAACTGGGACTTACGATCTGAATACGACGTTCGGCAACCGGCCGAATCGCACGCCTTACGGTACCGAGCGGAATCTAACGCCGGAGTATCGTGACCGCACCAAGGCGACGGGGAACTGGCGCGACGCTTTCGCCCAGAAGCTCACGACAGATCCTCTGTTCGGGCTGAACTTCGCGAATCGCATATGGAAGGAATTCTTCGGCCTGGCGCTGGTAGATCCGGTGGATACCCTCGATCCGGATCGCCTGGACCCGAGCAAGCCTCCGCCGGCGCCATGGACGCTTCAGGCAACGAACCCTCAATTGCTGCAGGATCTGGCAACGTTCTTCGTCCAGAACGACACCAATCTGCGCGAGTTCATCAAGCTGCTGGTGTTGTCGTCGAGTTATCAGCTGAGCTCAGAGTATGAGGGCGAGTGGAAGGCGGAATATGTGCCCTTGTTTGCGCGCCACTACCCCCGCCGGATGTGGGCTGAAGAGGTACACGACGCCATTGTTCAGGCTACTGGTGTGATGCCGCAGTACAGTTGGCTGCTGGTGCATGGTGAGACCGTGGCACGCGGGACTGCCACGAATGCGCTGCCTAAGTCGGACCCGGTTTCCTGGGCGATGAAGATGCCCGATGTCAGTGAGCCGCGTTTCCTGAACGGTACGCAGAACGGCGGCGCGACGACGTTCATGAACACGTTTAATCGGGGCAATCGCGACACCGCGCGGCGAGCCTCTACCGGGTCGATTCTCCAGCAATTGAGCCTGATGAACGACAACTCGGTGGTGCTGCCGAAGATCCGCCTGGCGGCCTCGCCGAATTTGAGAGAGATCGCGAAGTTAACGGACAACAACGCGCTGGTGGACGAGATTTGGCTCACGTTCCTTTCGCGGCGGCCTACCCCGATCGAGCGCTCGAAGGCCGTGGCGCATCTGCAGAAGACCACGCCGCGCAACACCGCCATCGAAGATCTCGCATGGACGGCCATCAACAAAGTGGACTTCCTGTTTAGCTACTAATAGGGGACCTGCCATGAAAGATCGCTTTGGAATCGATTGGACGAACATCAAAGGCTCCCCGTTCTGGGCGCGTCCGCAGTTGAGCAGGCGGCTGTTTTTTCGCCATGCCGCATCGGCCGTAGGTGGATACTTCCTGCTTCCCACGCGTCCGCTGGAAACGGTGGCGCGAGCCGCGGCGCGTCCGATGGCCACAGCGAAGAACGTCATCTTCGTGATGATGTCGGGTGGCCCGAGCCACTCGGACACGTTCGATTTAAAGGAAGGTCCATGGACGCCCGCGTTCATGGCTCCGACATCCTACGGCGACATTCGGTGGCCGCAGGGCATCATGCCGAAGCTCGCCGAGCAGATGGACACGATCGCGTTGCTGCGGTCGGTGAAGTCGTGGGCGGCCGTGCATGAACTCGCTCGAACGTGGGTGCAGATCGGACGCAACCCGGTTTCAGGGTTGGCCAAGATTGCTCCTCACATCGGCTCGGTTGTATCGCTTGAGCTGGGCGAGGGTCGTAAGGCGACGCTGCCGGCTTTCGTCTCGTTGAACACCGGGAACGGTCCGGACCAGGGCTACCTCCCGCCAGACCACGCGCCGTTCTATGTGTCGCCGGCTGGGAACGGGCTCGCTAATACACGTCACCCGGATGGGCAGGCAACATTCGAACGGCGGTACGCGCTGCTGCAGGATATCGACTCCCCGAACCGTGGCGGTTCGGCGGAACTCGGGTTCTCGATTGACGAAATGGCTTCGTTCAATCTGAGCGCCCGCAAATTGATGTACAGCACTGACGTCGATCGGGTCTTTACGTTCGACCAGATCACTCGCAATGCGTATGGGAATACCGGGTTCGGGAATGCCTGCATCACGGCTCGGAACCTGCTGCGGGCCAAGATGGGGACGCGTTTCATTCAGATTACGATCGGCGGATGGGACATGCACGCCAACATCTACGCGCCGAACGGTGGATTGCAGAACCTGACACGGCAATTCGACAGCGGCTTAGGCGCGCTGATTGCGGATCTGCGGAGCGACGGTTTGCTCGACGAGACGCTGGTGATTGCGATGGGCGAATTCGGCCGCACGGTCGGCGCCCCGAACGGTCAGGCGGGCCGCGACCACTTCCTGCAGCAGTCGGTTCTAATGGCCGGTGCGAAGGTTGCCGGCAATCGGGTAATCGGGAAGACCGACGACACGGCGAGACTCACGACGGAGCCGGGCTGGTCGCTGGATCGCGATATTCGCGCCGAGGATCTGGAAGCCACGATCTATTCCGCGCTGGGGATCGATTGGACGACGGTGCGTCACGACGATCCGCTGGGTCGCGGATTCGAGTATGTCCCGACGAATCAGGGACTTCAGTACGCGCCGGTGCACGAGCTTTGGGGCTAAGCGCGTTTGGTGCGGGCGGCGCGGAACAAGGTAAGGCTGGCTAAAAACGCGAGAAACGCCCCCGCCAGCAGCCATAAGGCGTTGTAGAAGGCGAGCTTTCCTGCGAACGTGTACGGCTTCAGGATGAAGCCGTTGAACATTAAGGCGAAAACCGCCAGCGTCCAAAGCGGGAACAGGAATCGGAACACGCCCGTGACGGCGAGTACAAGGCTCACCAGACCCGCTAAGCTCCCCCA
The DNA here is from genome assembly GCA_035634155.1 of Bryobacteraceae bacterium. Classification (GTDB taxonomy): domain Bacteria; phylum Acidobacteriota; class Terriglobia; order Bryobacterales; family Bryobacteraceae; genus DASQDN01. The sequence goes on from DASQDN010000251.1 coordinate 12,138, forward strand.
GAGTAACCACGCGTTCAGATCCGCGCCCGTCCAGGGAAGCATCGGCAACTTCAGGGTATTGGAAGTCGATGTCGCGACTATTGAGATGCCGAGCAGGAACAAGCAAAGCACCAAGTGGTACAGGTAGCTATACACACGGAGTATCAATGCGAACAATGCGCGCGAACCTCCAACGAGGATGAAGCGTTATTGTATCAGGATTTACGCAAAGATCTGAGAAACCGGGACTTTGTCGGTTCCGAAGAGCGATGAGCGGATCTGATCAGCCTCATTGAAGTCTCGGCCCACCGCGTCCGGAGTCCAAACCTGCACGGACCAATCATCGGGATACACGAGCCAGAACTCTTGGCAGCCACCCCGCAAGCACAGCCGTCTCCGCCCGTTCAGGTCCGTGGCGGTGTTGCTGCGGGAAACGACCTCGATCACCAACTCGGGAGCGCCGACCAGGTAACCTGCGACCGTGGCTTCTTCAAACCTCGTGATCGAAACCGCGGCAACATCGACGCGCGGCAGAGAACTTTCGTCGGTCGTGGGTCGAAACTCGAGTTCCATAGCCGCCCGATACCCGGGCTTCAAGTTCGACTTGAGGATGTCGTAAAGATTGTACTGAATCTGCCGATGTCTTGCATTCGGCACAGGTTTTTCGCGCACTACTCCATCGATCAATTCCAAGCGACTGCGGCTCTGCTCAGCAAGAACTTCGAAGTCTGCGACGGTCATCAATCCGGTGGTAGGCAGCGCGCCCATAGCCGAAATCTACCACAACACCCCATCTCCTTGCTTACCTGACGGATAGGCCCTAAAATATCTTTATTAGGTAGAGTGTTGTCTCGACTGCAATGAATCGACAGACCGCGAACCACAATCGGCATCTCGCGATCCTGCATTCCATCGTGCAGACGTACATCGAAACGGGGGAACCCGTTGCATCCAGGACAGTTGCGCGCCGGCTGCGGGAAGATCTGAGCCCTGCTACCATCCGCAACATCATGGCGGACCTGTACGATGAAGGCTACCTGGCGCAGCCTCACACCTCGGCCGGCCGAATCCCGACTGGAAAGGCGTTCCAGAGCTACGTAGAGTCCCTGAATCAGCGGCGGATTCTGTCGGCAGAATTTGAGCGGCTTCGCGCAGAGCTATCGCACCTGGAAACGATGCAGGCGCGGGTGGAGCGCTCCTCCCATATCCTGACGGAAATGACACGCGGCCTGGGGATCGCCGCCGCTATTCCGACCCCGAGCCAGACCCTCGATCAGGTTGATCTGGTAGGACTTCCTGAGCGGCGGGTTCTGATGATTGTCACCACTCGCGACCACATGGTGCGCAACCGAGTGGTGAGTTTGAATGAGGAACTCTCGTCCGACCAACTGCAGTCCAGTTGT
>DASQDN010000252.1:0-2435 GCA_035634155.1 Bryobacteraceae bacterium
GAATACGGCGAACAGATTCGGACTCCCGGCTTCAACTTCATGAACACGCCCGGGTATGATCCTGTATCTTTGACAGGGCTTGCCGCGGGCGGGTCGAACGTGATTGCTTTCACCACCGGGAGAGGTAGCGCCATCGGCTTCCCGACCATTCCCGTTGTGAAGATCGCAACCAATGGCAATATGTATCGCCGCATGCGGGACAACATGGATATCAATGCAGGGCGGATTGCAGATGGCGAAGCTACGATCCAGCAGGTCGGACGCGAAATCTTTGACATGGTACTCCGCGTCGCTTCCGGTGAGCGAACCTGCAGTGAACGTCTCGGGCACAAAGAGTTTGTGCCGTGGCGCATCGGCCCGGTCATGTAAGATCGGAACAGATGAAAGCGCTGGTAAAGCGCGAGCCCGGTCGAGGCATCGTCCTCGCCGATTGCCCTGTTCCTTCTTGCGCTGCGGGGCAGGTTCTGATCCGCATTCTCAAAACCGGTGTGTGCGGAAGTGATCTGCACATATACCAATGGGATCAGTGGGCAAGTCGCCGTTTGAAGCCACCGCTCATCGTGGGGCACGAGTTTGTCGGCCGGATTGAAGAGGTGGGATCCAATGTGGAGCATTTCCGCATTGGTGACCTAGTCTCCGGCGAAGGGCACATCAGCTGCGGGCACTGTTTCTTTTGCCGCACCGGCCAGGGGCATATCTGCCCGGAGACCCAGATCATTGGCGTGGACCGGGATGGCTGCTTTGCGGAACTCATGGCGTTCCCGGCGCAGAACACCTGGAAAGTCCATCCATCCATCTCTATTGAATCCGCAGCCATCTTCGATCCGTTCGGCAACGCGATGCATTCAGTAATGGCGCAGTGTGTAGCTGGCAAAACTGTCGCCGTTGTGGGTGTCGGATCCATCGGGCTCATGGCCTGCCAGATTGCCGCAGTCGCAGGAGCTTTGTGCGTGCTCGCCATCGACCCTCAAGAACATAAGCGTAAGCTCGCGAAGCAGTTTGGAGCGACGGCCGCCTTCGATCCGGGTGAACCGGGCTGGAAGGCGGCGCTGGCAAACCGCAGCTGTGGCGGCCACGGTGTCGACGTCGTTCTCGAAATGTCGGGCAATGCGCATGGAATCAGGGATTCGCTCGAAATTGTGAGGCGGGGCGGGGAGGTCGCGCTGCTCGGGATACCGCCCCAGGAGATTACGCTCAATCTCTCGGAAAGCATCATCTTTAAGGCGCTCACCGTGCGGGGTATCAATGGTCGCCGCATGTTTGAGACCTGGTATCAGGCTGAGCAATTTCTTGTAGAGCATAAGGTGGAACTACAACCTTTGATAACTCATGAGTTTCCTCCCGAAGAGTTTGAGGATGCGTTCGGCGTGCTCGAACGGGGGGAGAGCGTCAAGGTCCTGTTCGATTGGAGTCGCTAAGAGTGTGCCTCAAATGACGCGAAACAACCCGCTCGCCTTCCTGTCCGAACAAGTAGAAACATGGAACCAGGCAGGCACGCGCCAGCGCTTCCGAGTGCTCGAAGGTGCTTGCGAGCCAGTGTCCATTTACGACGGCCGTGAGGTTATCAACCTGGCGTCGAACAACTATCTGGGACTGGCAAATCACCCCAAGCTAGTGGAGGCAGCAATCGAAGCAACTCGAAAGTACGGTGCTGGTTCCGGAGCGGTGCGGACGATCTCCGGCACGATGGATATACACCTGGCGCTGGAGCGCAGGATAGCGGAATTCAAGAATGTTGAAGCGTGTGTGGTTTTCCAATCCGGATTTACGGCCAACTCTGGAACCGTAGCCTCGATCCTCGGCCCAGACGATCACGTCGTCTCGGATGAACTGAATCACGCCAGCATCATCGACGGCTGCCGTCTCTCGAAAGCAAAAATCCACGTATTCCCCCACAAGGACGCAAGCGTCGCAGACGCAAAACTAGCCGCCATCGCGACCCTGCCCGGACGCAAGCTTCTGATCAGCGACGGAGTTTTCTCAATGGATGGAGACATCGGGCCGCTGGACCATTTAGTTGAAGTCGCTGAGCGGCACGGAGCCATCATGATGGTGGACGATGCCCATTCGTCCGGAGTGCTCGGCCGCGCCGGCCGGGGAACCATCGATCACTTTGGCCTGCATGGTCGAGTGGACATCCAGGTAGGGACTCTTTCCAAAGCAGTCGGTGTTCTTGGCGGTTATGTCTGCGGCAGCCGGGACCTGATTGACTACCTTTATCACCGTGCCCGGCCCTTCCTCTTCTCAACCTCTCACCCGCCTGGAGTGGCCGCCGCGTGTCTCGCGGCGTTCGACATCCTGGAGCAGGAACCGGAGCGAGTGGATCGCCTCTGGAGAAATACGCGGTACTTCCAGGATCGCCTACGGCAGGTTGGATTCGACACGGGTGCTAGTCAGACGCCGATCACACCTATTCTCGTTGGTGAGGCGGCTGC
>DASQDN010000253.1:0-9568 GCA_035634155.1 Bryobacteraceae bacterium
AGAGCGGTGTCTGGCGCTACCGGGAACTCTTCGCCTTCGTGGACGACCCGCGCCACATCGTCACGCTGCGGGAAGGCAACACTCCGCTTCTGCCCGGCGCGCGCGCAGCGGCCTACGGTGGACTCGACCGGCTCGTGTTCAAGCACCAAGGCTTCAACCCCACAGGATCGTTCAAAGATAACGGCATGACGTGCGGAGCCACGCAGGCCATGCGACTCGGCATGAAAAGAGTGGCGTGCGTCTCCACCGGCAACACTTCTGCCTCCATGGCCGCATACGCAAGCGCCGCCGGATTGCAGCCGATCATCTTCCTTCCTCACGGCAACATCTCCTACGGGAAACTCGCCCAAGCTCTTGAATATGGCGCGCTCACGCTGCAGGTCGAAGCCAATTTCGATCAGATCCTCAAACTCGTTCGCGTCCTCTCCGAGCGGCTTGGCATCTACCTGTTGAACTCCATCAACCCCTTCCGCATTGAGGGCCAGAAGTCGATCGTCATCGAGATGATGGATCAGCGAGACTGGAATCCGCCGGACTGGATCGTGCTCCCGGGCGGCAATTTGGGCAACGTTTCCGCTTTCGGCAAGGCGCTGCGGGAGTTGCACGAAGGCGGCTTTATCCCCCGACTTCCGCGCCTCGCTGTCGTGCAGGCCGAAAAATCGGCGCCTTTTTACGAATACATGCGGGCGTCTGGCGCGACCTTCCGCTCGGTAGAGAAGCCGGAAACTCTAGCAACGGCCATCCGCATCGGCGATCCCGTCTCCTGGCCTAAGGCCGAGCACGAAATTCGAACCAACAACGGTGTGGTGGAGATGGCGACCGAGCAGGAGATTGCTGACGCCAAAGCCGTCGTTGGTCAGTGCGGGATCGGGTGTGAACCCGCGTCGGCCGCAACCCTGGCCGGCATCCGCAAGCTCACCGCCGCCGGCGTGATCGACCGCAGCGCTGACGTTGTAGCCGTGCTAACCGGGAACGTATTGAAGGACCCGGATTACATCTATCGCTATCACACCAATGCACTGAAAGCGCCCGACGGAACCGCGATCCCTCCCGGCTTTGCAAATAAGCCGGTCATCGTCCCGAACGATGAGAACAAGATTGCCCGCCTGCTCTCAGCCTGAAGGACGATAGCGTGATGCGGGTAAACTAACTAGATATGCGCATTAGCGACTTATTGGCGCGGAAGAGCCCGGTGTTCAGCTTCGAATTCTTCCCGCCGAGGAGCGACGAGGCCGCCGCGCAACTGGAAAGAACCATTGCCGACCTCGGCCCCTTGGAGCCGGACTACGTGTCCGTCACATACGGCGCTGGCGGCTCTACGCGCGAGAAAACGATCGACATCGTGTCGCGTATCAAACGGGAAACCGGCATCGAAGCAATGGCGCACCTGACATGCGTCGGCTCGACCAGCGACGAGATCCGCTCCGTCCTAGATCGGCTTTGCGAAGCCGGCGTTGAGAACGTGCTCGCTCTTCGGGGCGACCCGCCAAAGGGCCAGACCGCCTTCGTCCAGACGGAGGGCGGCTTCCGTTATGCCAGTGAGCTGACAGGCTTCATCCGGGAGAACTACGGCGAAAAGCTCTGCATCGGCGGCGCGGGGTACCCCGAGAAGCACCCCGAGTGCGGCAATCCTGCCGTCGACCTGACCAACCTCAAGCGCAAAGTGGACAACGGCGCCTCATTCCTGGTCACGCAGTTATTCTTCGACAACCGCCGCTACTTCGAATTCGTCGACAACGCCCGCGCGCAAGGCATCAAAGCTCCTATCGTGGCAGGCATCATGCCGATTACAAACGCGTCTCAGATCGAGCGCTTCACAGTAGCCTGCGGTGCTTCGCTGCCCTTCCGTCTTGCGGCGGAACTTGACCGTCGGCGCGACGATCCGAAAGCGGTGATGCAGCTTGGCATCGCCCACGCCACAGCCCAATGCATCGAACTGCTCCAGTGCGGTGCGCCTGGCATTCACTTCTATACCCTGAATCGCTCGACGGCCACCATGCAAGTGCTGGCGGCTCTCCGAACCATCGGCTACGACGTCAGCCAGACCGCGCAGTCCGCATAGGAAAAGGGTTACACTTTCGCCGGCACCAAAAACGGAGCTCGATACGCACGGGTGAACATCTTGTTCGCCTCGGCATCCCCGACCACCTGCATCTTGTTGGAGTCGAACTCCAGCGAGCGGCCCAGGCGGTAGGAGATATTGCCCAAGTGCATCAGGACGGCCGAAATGCAGCCTTCCTCAACGTCGTTGTTCTGTTTGCTCCGGTCGCCCGACTTCACCACGTCGATGAAGTTCCGCCAGTTGCTGCCGCCCTCATTCTTTGACGGTCCTTTTTCTAACGTACGTGTCGGCCTGGGGCCTTCCGCCACCTTGCCCAGCCACGATTCGTACTTGTTGTACCCATCGATCGCCAGGTAGCCCTTCGAGCCATAGAAGGTGTTGCCCACTGTGTTCAGTTCGCGTCCCCCATCCGCTCCGCCGATTCCGGCTTCATGGTTCGAATCCCAGTGACGAACCTCGAACACCATCATCTTGTGCTTGCCGCCCTCGTTAAACTCGTAGGCGATGTTCAAGGTATTCGGCGTCTCCTGGTCGTCATCGAACATGAAATGCCCGCCGACCGCGGAGACGCGCTTGGGATACTTCACACCCAATCCCCAACGCGCAATGTCGAGCTCATGGATGCCCTGGTTTCCGAAATCGCCATTGCCGTAGTCCCAAAACCAGTGCCAGTTGTAATGGAAGCGATTCTTGGTGAACTCGCGTTTAGGCGCCGGTCCCAGCCACAGGTCGTAGTGCACTCCCGCCGGAACGGGCTCGGGCTTGGTGCGGCCGATGGTGTCGCGGCGCTTGAAGCACAGCCCGCGAGCCATGTACACGTCACCGATTAGCCCGTCGCGCATGTGCTTCACGGCTTCAATCGGTCCGCCATGGGAGCGAGCATTTACGCCGCCCTGCACGATTTTGTTGTACTTGCGGGCTGCCGCAACCACCTGCTTAGCTTCGAAGATGTTGTGCGTCTGTGGTTTCTCGCAGTACACGTGCTTGCCCGCCTGCAAGGCCCAGATGGTCTGCAGCGCGTGATGGTGATTGGGCGTCGCGATCGACACCGCGTCGATGTTGTCCTTCTCACTGTCGAGCATCTCCCGCATGTCAACATAACGGGCCGGGCGTTTCCGCCCCGACTTTTCAATCTGGCCGATTCGCTGGTCAAGAATGGATTCGTCAATGTCGACGACCGCGGCGATCTCGACATCCTCCATCCGCGAATACTCACGAATGTGACCGTTTCCTTGGCCCCTCAAGCCCACGACGGCGACGCGAACTTTGTCGCTAGGCGCGCCGAGCGAGTTCGACGCAAACGTGGCTGTAGCCGCCGCCGCGGAACTCATAACGAAATGTCGTCGGTTCATAATTTCACTACCTTTTCTCCAATATACCGCCGAAATCGTTGCATCGTCGACGCGACAGGAGTAGTCTTTTCCTATGACTCCCCAAGAAGCAAAGATCATCGCCGGCTTCCTATTGCCCCAGATCCGGCAGGAGGTCCAAACGACCGCGAAAGTGCTTGCGGCGGTTCCAGACGACCGGAAGGATTACTGTCCTCACGAGACATGTATGAAAGGCGGGGCCCTGGCTTCCCACCTGGCGACAGCCGACTTGTGGTTCCTCGAAAGCGTCGCCAAGGGTGAGTTCGGCGGTTATCCCGATGCCCTCGCCGCTCCCTCCGCCGATCTGGCCGTGCTCTATACGAAGAAAGCGGGTGAACTGCTGGCTCGGATCGCGAACCTCAATGGCGAGGCGCTAGCTAAGCCCGTGACCTTCTATCACATGACCATGCCAAACGTCGTCTATCTGCAGTTCATGCAGAAGCACTCGGTCCACCACCGGGGTCAGCTCTCGGCGTATCTGCGGCCCATGGGAGCCAAGGTCCCGAGCATTTACGGCGGCAGCGCCGACGAGCCGTTCACCGCGGCCGCGGGCGAAGGCAATTGACGCGTAGATCCTTCCTTCAGGCAGCAGGAGCGGCGGCGGCAGCGACCGCCGTCGCGCCCGCGGCCGACCTCGACTGGACCAAGGTCGAAGCTGAGACTCTCGAGCACTTCACTGCTCTCCTCAAGATCGACACGTCCAGCCCGCCGGGCAATGAGACGCTGGTCGCCCGCTACGTTCAGCAGGTGCTGGAGCGTGAGTCCATCCCAGTCAAGTTCCTTGCAGTCGAGCAGAATCGCGGCAATGTTGTCGCGCGATTGAAGGGCTCCGGCTCTAAGCCGCCGATCCTCCTCATGGGGCACTCGGATGTTGTCGGCGTGCAGCGTGAGAAGTGGTCGGTCGACCCCTTCGCCGCTACCCGCAAAGATGGCTACATCTACGCTCGGGGCGCGACGGACGACAAGGACAATGTCGTCGCCGGATTAATGGCGATGCTGCTCCTGAAGCGTCAGGCGACTCCGCTAGAACGAGACGTCATCTTCCTGGCGGAGGCCGGGGAAGAAGGCACGGTGCGCGTTGGAATCGAGTTCATAGTCAACCAGCACTGGCCTGAGATCGAGTGTGAGTTCGCATTGGCCGAAGGCGGGTCGGGTTTGAAAAGGGACGGCAAGCCGGTGTTCATGTCCGTCTCCACGTCCGAAAAGGCCGCACGAGGCATCCGGCTACTGGCCAAAGGAACTGCCGGGCACGGTTCCACGCCCGTGGTCGACAACGCAGTCGTCCGACTGGCGAACGCCGTGGCCAAATTGGGTTCGTTTCGTACTCCGATCCGGCTGAATGAGACTACCCGGACTTACTTTCAGCGTTTGGCCGAGGTGACCCCGCCGGACAAGTCGGCTCATTACCGAGCCATCCTCGACCCGAGGACCGCGCCCGAAGCCGAGCGGTTTCTGGCAGTTAACGAGGTGTGGCACCATTCGATGCTGCGCACCTCCCTTACCCCAACCATGCTAAAGGCTGGCTTTCGGTCCAACGTCATTCCGTCCGAGGCCGAAGCGTACGTCGACATCCGCGCACTGCCGGACGAGAACGTGGACAACCTCCTCCGCGACGTACGAGCCGCTATCGACGACCCGGCCGTGGAGGTGGTCCGCTCTACGACCCCGCCCCGCCCCATGTCACCGCCGTCCCCTTTGAATTCAGCAATGTACCGGACTCTGGAATCGGTACAGAAGCGCTTCTACCCCGGCGCGGTGACGATCCCGAGTATGCTCACCGCCGCCACCGATCTCGCTTACCTGCGCGGGAAGGGTGTGCACGCTTACGGCATCGGACCCTTGATTGAAGAACGCGATCAGAACGTCGGCGGGCCGCACTCGGACGATGAGCGCATTGAGGAAAAAGCCCTCCATGCCTTCGTCCGATTCCAGTGGGAAGTGGTGCGGGAAATCGCAGCTAAAGCGGCGTAGCTAAGGCGAAGAATCTGGCAACCCACCCTCACGGTGACTCATCTTACAGATAGGAACAAAGGTTCCGGGCATTTGGCCGAAAACACGAACTCCTTGTGAAGGTACGGCCACCGGTGAGTTGCACTCCTCCGAGCAACTCACCGGTATTTGTTTGTTTTCAACGAATAAAGCCCAGCTTCCGTAAGCCCGAAGCCGGGTCGTCGCCCTCGAAGTGAGCGAAGAACTGCTTCTGGCGACCGTTCTCGATCGCAACTCCATACGGAGCGTCGCCGAAGGGGAAAGTCTTCTTCAGAAGGTCCAGGTCGTTGGAAATACTGGCATTCAGACCAGTGTCTTTCAGGAAGGATTGGGCAAACTGAGGCTGCGCAGTGGGCACACCGACGACTTTCGTTTCCAGCCACTCGAACTCTGACATCGTCTTGGCAGCCATGTAGCAGTGCGAGCACTCGGGATCGAAGAAGTATACGAAGTGCTTGCCGTGCTGCAACGAATACGGCCGGCCGTCGACGGTTATCTGACTCGGCGCCTCGACGCCGGTCTGGCGGGCATAGGTCACGCCGAAGAAAACGAACCCAAATACGCTGACCGCGCCCAGGATGATGGCCGCATTGCGCTTGCCCTCGGACGGTCGCGCCCAATAGCCCGCGATGCCGGCGAGTAGCAGCATCGCCGCGTCGCTGATGAAAAATCCCGGACCGACTGCTCGCTTCAGCCACGGAAAGCAACTGCAATCGGCGCCGCGCAGCACGTCGTAGTAGTAGCCGACGTACACCATGAAGGCCACTAGCATCGCTCCCGTGATCCAAGCGCCCCAGCGGCGGAATCGTGGAATCAAGAGAAGAATGCCGCCGAAGGTTTCGGCGATTCCAAAGCCTACAGCGGCCGGCAATCCCAGGGCTGCAGGTACTTTCGCATTCACCATGCGAGAGGCGGCGTCATATGGCTCGGTGATCTTCCAGACGCCAGCCACCAGGAAGAGGAGGGCGACGACTACGGCGGAAGTGACGCTCAGGACATTCTTCCACGCCGGCAGACTGAGGGGGCCGGCCTGTGCCTGCGCCTGGGCTATCCCTTCATCCATATAGTCCTATTTTAAATCACTTACACACGGGGCGCAGCGGCCTGTTCAGCGTGGATCTCCTGGAGACTCCACACCCGAATCGGATCTCGACGGCTGGAGGCGACCGCTTCCGCCGCTGCTTTGGCTGCGCTCATCGTAGTGATACACGGAACGCGGTATGCGACCGCGGCTCGCCGGATCGCTTTCTCGTCAGTAAACGAGTGGGCCCCAGTCGCGGTGTAGATGATCATCTGAATTGAGCCGCCCTTCAGCAGATCCACCGCGTTAGGCCGACCTTCGTTCACCTTGAATACGGTCTTGCACTTGACGCCCGCGCGCTGAATTGCGGCGGCAGTTCCGCGCGTTGCCGCCAAATCGAACCCAAATTCCGCAAACCGCCGAGCCAGTTCCACCGCTTCGGCCTTGTGCCGGTCGTTGACGCTGATGAAGATGGTGCCCTTCGACGGCAGCGGCGTGCCAGCGCTCAACTGTGCCTTGGAGAAGGCCTCGCCGAAGTTCTCACCCACCCCCATCACCTCGCCGGTGGAACGCATCTCGGGCCCGAGCACCGGGTCGACACCCGGGAACTTGGCAAACGGGAATACCGGGGATTTGACGAAGAACTTGGGGGCGATCAGCACACCATCTCTCGTCGGACCGATCATCTCGCTCAGTTCCGGCAGTTTCTTTCCCAGCATCAGAGCAACAGCAATCTTCGGAAGCGGCACGCCAGTGGCCTTGCTGACGTACGGAGCAGTCCGCGACGCCCGAGGATTCACCTCAAGGACATACACCGTCCCGTCTTTGATTGCGTACTGCACATTCATCAACCCGATCACGTTTAACGCGACCGCGAGCTTCCGTGTGTACGCCTTGATCGTGTCCACGTCCTGGGGAGCCAACGCGAACGGCGGCAGCACACACGAGCTATCGCCCGAATGCACGCCCGCCTCCTCGATGTGCTCCATGATGCCCGCGATGAGCACGTTCTCGCCATCGCACAGCGCATCCACATCCACTTCGGTGGCGTCTTCCAGGAAGCGATCGATCAGCACAGGACGCGACTGCGAGAAGGTCGCTGCCTCGCGCATGTACTGCCGTACCACTTCTTCCTCGTAAGCGATGACCATGGCGCGCCCGCCAAGCACATAGCTGGGCCGCACCAGCACCGGGAATCCGAGCCGCCGCGCTACATCCACCGCTTCCTGCTCGTTCGTCGCGGTGCCATTCGGAGGCGACGGAATCTGCAATTCGTCCAGCAGTTTGCCGAAGCGCTTGCGATCCTCCGCGAGGTCGATGTTCTCCGGATCAGTCCCGATAATGGGTACACCGAGTTGCTTCAGCGGCAGCGACAGGTTCAGCGGAGTCTGTCCACCGAACTGCACAATCACGCCTGTCGGCTTTTCCGTGTCGACGATATTCATCACTTCTTCAAGCGTGAGCGGCTCGAAGTAAAGGCGGTCGCTGGTGTCGTAGTCCGTAGATACGGTCTCCGGATTGCAGTTCACCATGATCGACTCGACGCCGAATTCCTGCAGCGCGAACGAGGCATGACAGCAGCAATAGTCGAACTCGATTCCCTGCCCGATGCGATTCGGACCGCTGCCCAGGATCATCACCTTCTTGCGATCTTCAGCGCCCGACTCATCTTCCGATTCGTAGCTGGAATACAAGTACGGAGTGAAGCTTTCAAACTCCGCCGCGCACGTGTCCACGCGATTAAACACAGCCCGCACACCTGCTGTCTTCCGCGCAGTGCGAACTTCCTCCGCCGTGCTGCCGGTTGCGCGCGCGATCGCCGGGTCGGATAACCCGTCGCGCTTTAGCCGCAGGAACTCATCCTTGTCGATGGATTCGAGAGATCGGCCCTTTAAACCTTTCTCCTGTTCCACCATCTCGCAGACCTGCTTCAAGAACCACGGATCAACCGCGGTCATCTCGTGGATCTGCTCCACCGTGTAGCCGCGGTCGAAGGCAAAGCGGATGTAGCCGAGGCGTTCGGGATTGGGTGTAATCAGCCGCTTCGCAATCAACTGCTCATCGAAGATTTCGGCCGCCGACGCCTTGCCCGTCTCCAGCGATCGCAAAGCCTTGCCGAGCGACTGCTTGAACGTACGGCCAATCGCCATGACCTCGCCGACGGACTTCATCTGCGTCCCGAGCACGGGCTCGGCGCCAGGGAACTTTTCGAACTGCCAGCGGGGAATCTTGGTGACTACATAATCGATCGTCGGCTCAAAGCATGCGGGAGTGACTTTCGTGATGTCATTCCTGATCTCGTCGAGTCGGTAGCCCACGGCGAGCTTGGCCGCGATCTTCGCGATCGGGAATCCGGTCGCCTTAGATGCCAGAGCGGAGCTGCGCGATACGCGCGGGTTCATCTCGACCACCACCATGCGGCCGTTCTGCGGATTTATGGCAAACTGAACGTTGGACCCGCCGGTCTCCACGCCAATCTCGCGCAGACACCGCAGGGCGCCGTCACGCATCATCTGATACTCGCGATCCGTCAAGGTTTGAGCGGGAGCCACGGTGATGGAATCGCCCGTATGCACGCCCATAGCATCGAAGTTCTCGATGGAGCAGACGATAATGGCGTTGTCCGCCAGATCGCGCATCACTTCAAGCTCGTACTCTTTCCAGCCGAGCACGCTTTCCTCGATCAGGCTCTCATGCACGGGAGACAAGTCAAGGCCGCGGTCGAGGATGTCTTCGAGTTCCTCGCGGTTGTACGCGATGCCTCCGCCGGTTCCACCAAGAGTAAAGCTTGGACGTAGGATCACGGGGTAGCCGTTCTTGTTCGCAAACTCCAGCCCGGCTTCCACGGTCTTGACGAGCTGCGAGTATGGCGTTTCGAGTCCGATCTTCCGCATTGCATCTTTGAAGAGCAAGCGGTCCTCGGCCTTCTTGATGGATTCGACTTTAGCGCCGATCAGTTCGACGCCGTACTTCTCCAGAATGCCCGCTTCCGCCAGCGCGATGGAAAGGTTTAAGCCCGTTTGACCGCCGACGGTGGACAGAAGCGCATCCGGGCGCTCCTTGCGAATCACTTCTTCGGCGAACTCCACGGTGAGCGGCTCAACGTACGTGCGGTCGGCGAGTTCG
>DASQDN010000254.1:0-14760 GCA_035634155.1 Bryobacteraceae bacterium
GTCAGATACGCGGCGCCTGCTCGCCCATGATCGCCAGGGCCGTCCCCATGCGCGCGGCCTCCATCATTGGTCAGCCCGCCCAGCAACAGCACATCCCTGCGATGCGGCGCCAGCGGCTCCAACACCGCGGGCAACTTCTCCCCAAGCGGCGTGATCGGCGAGTCCACCTTCGGCCACCAGGACTCCAACTGCACGCCATTCGGGAAATACAGGAATGCAACGCGTGTCGGAGCCTTCGACTGCGACGGACTCGCAAACGCCGGAATCATCGAATCGAGAAACGGCAACGCAATCGCTGCGCCGGCGCCCCGCAGAAACATGCGTCTGGGCAGTCGCTTACTCATGGCAATGTTCACGATTTGCCTCCTTCAGCACGCCGCATTAAAAACGGCTGGCTATTCACAATCCCCATCACAAATGACGAAAACCGGTAATCAGTCTTCGCGGAGCCCCGCACAATTTCTTCCAAAGCCGCGCGATCGTACCGCTCCAGCCCGCGACCGAGCGCAAACGTCAGCAGCTTCTCCGCGAAATTCCGCGCAAATGCGTCCGACTGCGACCGCAGAATCTTCTTTAGATCCTTCGCGCCCTGGAACGATCGCCCATCCGGCAGCACACCCGATGTATCGATCGCCACCTTCCCGTCATGCGTCCGCCAACTCCCCACCGCGTCATAGCTCTCCAGCCCGAACCCAATCGGGTCCATCATGTTATGACAAGCCGAGCAGCTCGGGTCCTTACGATGCTGCTCCAAACGAGCCCGCAGGGAAAGCGTCGCCGTATTCGTCGATTCATCCAGCACAGGCACATCCGGTGGCGGCGGCGGAGGTGGAGCGCCCAGCAGATTCTCCAACACCCACTTGCCGCGGACGGGCGGGGAAGTCCGCGTTGGATAGGACGACACCGTCAGGATGGCGCCCTGCGTCAGCAACCCGCTCCGCTGCTCGCCGTCTAACTCGACGCGCCGAAACTCCTCCCCATTCACACCGGTGATCCCGTAATGCCGCGCCAACAACCCATTCACAAATGTGAACGGCGCATCGATGAAATCGAGCACGCTGCGATCCTCGCGAAATATCGTCTCCACGAACAGGCTCGTCTCACGCCGCATCGCATCGAGGAGCTCGTCGTCGAAGGTCGGGAACTTGGCAACGTCCGGCTTGGTGCGCCCCAAATTCCGCAACTGCAGCCATTGCGCCGCGAAATTCTCGACTAGATTCCACGACTTCTTATCCACCAGCATCCGCCGCACTTGCGCCTCGAGTACACCCGGACGCCGCAGTCCCTTCGCGGCCTCCGCGCGAAGTTGGTCGTCGGGCATGCTGGACCACAGCCAGTACGATAATCGGGACGCCAGTTCGTAATCGTTCAGCGGACGCGTCGCCCCGGCCTGCCCCTTGGCATCGCGCTCGATTCGAAATAGAAAGTCCGGCGAGGCAAGCACAGCCTCCAACGCGAGCCGCACCCCTTCCTCGAACGAATCACCCTCTTTTTGGGCGATCTCCACCAGCCGCACCTTCGCCTGCAGTTCCGCTGCCGACACCGGGCGCCGATAGGCGCGCTCCAGCAAACTCTTCACAACACGAGGAGCACACTGCGCGGCCTGGTGCTTGCCCCGATCGTGCCCGCACACGAACACACTGCGGTAGCTCGGGGGAGGCGCGGCGCTCGGCGAATACGGCCCGACAATTTCCAGATAATCTACAAATAAGCCGCGCCGCTTATCGGGATTTATATTCTCACGAGGATCCGCTAAATCCGCCAACTCGGGATAAGACGCCCGCAGCAAGCGCTCGCCTGCCTTCACCGGCGCCCGCGCCACGAACTCGCCGCGATCGTAATCGACGTTCGCCAATCCTTCCACGACTTCCGTGATCACGGGCGAGCCGTCCACCGTCAGCACCAGCTTCCTCGGAGGGACGGCCTTGCGAGCCGCATCCTCATTCCCGCGCATTTCCCGCGCACGTTGCCGCCGCTCTTCCGGCGTTAAGTTCGCGGGTGGCCGAAGCTCGCGGAAGTTCGCAATCCGCAGCCGGAATTCATACTCCCCATCCACCGGGAACGTCCACGAACCATACATCGCGCCGCGCATTGAATACGGCAGGTAGGAGCCGAACTTTCCGCCGGACAACACATCGGCGGCATCCGGCGACCTGCGATTCAGCAGCCGCACCAAACGCGTCGGCTTCGGCGGATACGTCTCGCCGAACACGGCCAGCCGCGATATGCGCTGAGCAGCGGCCATGTACTTTTCCATCAACATCGGCGAGATGCTCAGCACATCGGCGACGTTATCGAAGCCGTACCCCGAGTCATCCACCGGAAATTCATCCGCCGGACGAGCGGAAACATTCAACAAATCGCGAATCGTGTTGTTGTATTCCGTGCGGTTCAGCCGCCGAGCCATCACTCGCCCCGGGTTTGCCTCCGGCTCTGACGACGAAGTCTTCAGAAGAGAATCGATCCACGAAGTCACTGCCGTCAGGTCGGTATCACTCAGCGCGGCCTGACCCGGGGGCGGCATCTTGCGCGACGCCACCTTCTCCCGCACCTTGTCCCACACAGCCGGATCGCTATCGGCGCGAATCGCCTGAAGGTCCAACTTCCCGAATGTGAGCTTGGCGTTGTGGCACGAAAAGCAATGCTGAGCGAGCACGGGACGAACCCGGCCGTCGTAAGCGGGTGTCTCGCCTCGAACTTCCGGCGCGGCTGCTAGCAGGGCAGCGCCCAATGCCAGGACAATCTTCATGGCACCCGTTAGTTTAGCGCGAACCCTGCCGTTTAGGTGGGCGCTTTCCGCTGCACGCTTTCGATCACCGCCGGCTCAGGCAGAGCGCCGATCCATCCACAGCGCAGACAAACGGCAGAATCGCGTCCGCGCGGGAAATTCTGATAATCTAAACCTGCAAGGCAAGGGGGACGACTGGATGGGGTCTTCGAAGCCATGGCTGCTTGCAATATGGATTTCGGCGCACGGCATCTCCGCTCAGCAGGCGGACCTCCTCGCGTCTGTGAAGCTGAAGCTTCACGACGATCTTAGGCGTCTTCCAAACTACCTCTGCACTGAAACGATCGATCAATCGCGCATCCGTGGATATAGCTGCTCCGGTCCGGAGTGCCACAAGGTGTTCCTAAGCCGAATTCGGCTCGACGTCGGATTCGTGAAGGGCAAGCAAATCTTTGGATGGCCCGGCGGTGAGCGCCTATCTGACTCAGACGTCAGTCGATTTGTCTCTGGCTTGGTCACCGATGGCGACTTAGTCGCGCTTGCCAGAATCCTGCTCGTATCTAAGCCCACGATCAAGACCGAGCGTTACGAAGACCTCTACGGACGCGCCGCCATACGCTATGACTTCCATGTTCCTCTCGACAACAGCGGCTGGCTTGTCGGAACTCCTGCCGAACAGTTGAACGTTGCCTACAGTGGCTCCTTCTGGGTCGATCCAAGTTCACAGGAGGTCGTTGAGTTAAGAATCCTGGCGGAGGGTCTGCCGTCCGCTTGGGAAGTCAAAGCGATCGATCGCACATTGCAATACACGCGCATTCCTATCGGCTCGCGAAGCTTTCTGCTCCCCAGCCGAGCGCTTCTGGTCACGACCCTCGGCGACGGGATGACAAGGATCATGACGGAGGCGCAGTTCAGTAATTGCCGTCAGTACACGGCGGAGTCTACGCTCGAATTTCCAATCGATGCGGTCCTTTCCGCACAAGCGCCCGCGAACGCAAGCCGCCACCCTACTATCTCCCTTCCGGATGAGTTTGCGGCCGAGCTATCGCTGGAAACCGAAATAGATACCGATCGAGCGGCAGTCGGTGATCTGATTACCGCAAGGTTAAAGAGAAAACTCGGAAAGCGGTGGAGAGTCAGGAAGAACAGTGACATCGTCCTGCACGGTCGCATCGACCGCCTGAACGTCGTCAATGGCCGGCATTACGTAGGTATTGCTTTTAATTATCTCGAAATCGGGGGTGAAAAGGTGGATATTAGGAATCGCCGCAACGAACTGATCGCAAATTCCGAATTTTGGCGGCTAATCCAGGGCGCCAACATGAATGGCGGGCGCATTTACATTCCACGCGGCCAGATCCTCCGCTTCCGCAGCATAGCGGGAAACGGCGCATAAGCAAGAGCCGATGTCTCTCACGACCGCGGCTGGAACGAAATCTCGCGCAAATTCTGCATCGCCTTCGCCCATAGCGCCTCAAACCCATCAGCCAGCCGCCCGGCCAGCGCCGCGTCGCGGACCATCAACGATCCCACACGCCCCTGCGGCACAAACGGATGATCCACACACAGGATCACCACCTCGTCATCCATTACGTGAAATGGGTGCCCGAGCTCGCTCGAGTCTTCAAAAACGCGACAAGTTTCGGCGCTGTGCGATAGCCGAACCCGAACACCACGCGATGGTCCACATGGCGAGCGACCGCATTGCGAGCGATCCTTCGCAGCAGCGGGGCCCCGGATGTGTTCGGATTGTCGATCGCCGAAAAATCGCCCTGCTCCATGTACGACCAGATTCGCCGCTTCGCCGTTGCCAGGTGAAGAAGGCGCCGCTTCACACATCAGGCCCATTCCGCAGGCTTGGGCCGCAAGGTTGCCGCCCATGCAATCGACGAGATAAGTATGGGTCGTGCAAATGCTGCCGGTGTAGACTCGATCGATTCCTCGACAATGGCGCTCAGTGCCGCCGTGGTGAACATCCTCGGTCCGTAACCCACAATCACCCCAATCAGATCCGCACCTTAGACGCAGGCTTGGCGAACCGCCCGGCGAGCTTCATCCACACCGACCAGTACGTACTCTTCTTCAAGCAGACGCGCTCCAGCAGGCGACATGCGGTCAATCCGGCCGCCAACCGGCGCCATCGCTCGACTCGATACAACCATCGGTGGCCGTTTACCCACCCGCTTTGGTTCGCGTCACGCAGCGCTACGTCCCCATTTCGGCCGGAATTCCCTAGATCTCTTACGGTTCTTATGGCGGCGGCTACCGCCTCGGCCGCATTCTTCGCGCCAAGCAGCGCATGGCGCGCCGTTGTGAGTTGTCCCAGGGTAAGGACCATGTTCGGGTCGTCGAAACCTTGCGAAAGTCGTAGCTTTGTAGGAGATGCGTATGGCAGTCATCAACCCGCGGCGGAACCGTGTAATTGGATAGATGGATGTCTTTCTCACCTGAGCGAAGTCGTTGCGACCGTCGTCTGAATAGATTTGCTTGAGGATCCCTGTTTCAACTTCCAGGATCTGCTTTTCCAGGATGTTTTTATGCAGGAACCGCTTGCGTCAAGCATGCACCCGAGCGGCCTCTCCAAATCATTAACGCCGAACGAACTCTCTGGCTACGCCTCGCGTATCCCGCTCGCGGGCTGAACGGGACGAGAAGCTACCAACGTAACCGAAGATGCGCGTCGCGCCATCTCGTTCTCTGCCACCGCAACCCGGAACAACAACTCGAACGAGGAAGGCAACCCGCCCTCTGGCCAGCGCCGTTTGATCTCCTGCGCAAACTCCAAGTCGCCTGTGAGCAGCGGAACAATGCGCTCAAGTGCCGGTCCGTTCTGTACTGCGATGACCGTGTCAACGCGGCTGTCCCTGACGCTCCGAATTAGAAGGACATAGTAGTGCCCGTTGGCTTGAGGATTGTCCTCGTAGTAAGGCTCCTCTTTGCTTCCCTCAAGAGGATTTTTGTTGTAAATCCGATTGGGTTCGCCATCCTTCAAGTAGAAGTTTGGGTCGATCTTCTTCATTCGATCTGCGACAAGACAACTGACTCGTGAGTTCCCAATCGCGATCAGGTTCTTCTCCTTTTCAACATTGACGGTATCGAACGGGTTCTCCATATCGTCCAGATTGCGATCCTTCGGCACCAGGCGCACCTCCAGGTCCTTCTGCCGCGCGAGGAAGTATCGCGTCAGCGCCACACAGAACCGGAAGTCACCCATGGATACGTAATGGAACGATGGAGAATAGTCTTTGACTACCGGGTGAAGCTTTTGCTCAACGGTTGTGTTTACCGATAGCACTCGCAAGCGTTCGGTACGCTCGGGATTGCAAAAAAATAACGGGATATTGGAGACCAAAACCACCTTGTCCGAATGTTGCAAATGCGCTGCCCAGAACAACGGCTTGGCCGGAACCTTGACCGTAACAACTCGGACGAGGTAGTTAGTCCGTGCCTTCATCGCCGCCCTACCGCCGGTGGAGATTACCAGCCGATCTTCGCACCCTGACGGATAATTGTAATCTTCCTGAAGCTTCGCGTTGAGCCGTTTCACTAACATGCCCACGGCCTTTTCCCGCATCTTCAGCAGACCCTCCAACACACGTATGTGTCGTTCGGCCGCACGATTGTCTGGCGAAGAGTTGGCCGACAAGTGCTCCAAGCACTTCGCCTCGTCCTCATTCAGATGCCCGCGCTGCAGGACTTCCTGAAGAAGCTGGTGGATAGTCATTGTGAGTTTGGTGTGTAGAGGGAAAGGTAACAGTATACACAACGGATTTGGTGGCGCTTTACACAATCGGTTCCCAAACTCCACTAATAGAAAGACTTTACGCCTCCTCAGGTTCTGAGTAGTATTCTCTCAACGGCGCGTTGGGCCAAACTTAGCGCCGCATGGGAGGACTCGCCGAATGACTTCCGTTATCCGTCAATGTGCTCGTGTTTTACTTCCTGCATTACTTCTGGGGTATCTGGCGCTGAAATGCTGGAAGCTGTTCAAGGCCAACAACTCGCAAAATACCGAGGAACTGCTCATCGCCGCACTCTTGGTCGGTTTTCTTTTCACAATTGGGGTCATCGTCGAGCTCTCCTCCGAAAAGGGTGGTCCGATCGCAATCGCAATCGCCCTAGCGGGAATCGCGTTCGCCGGGTTGGTCGCGACCCGTGCTAATCGCACGACCCTAGACGAGGCCATCGCGCGGCTGAAAGCCACGGCTCTTTATGACCAGGCGACCACGGACGCCGCTCGTAAAAGCGATGTGCTGCTCGCAAAGGCACATACAGAACGAGAAGATCTGCGGGATCGCAATTCGAAAATCATCGGTGAGTTGAAGTACCTGCTGAGGCTTGAAAACAACACGCCACAGATTGAGAAGCTACGTGCGCAGCGCGATCGCAACTACGCCCGAATCAGGGAACTCAACATAGGCATTGCGGTGTGCATCAATGAACTGAAGCCTCCTTCGCTCACGCGCCCGACAGAAGTCGCGATTTTAGTAAGTCATACCCGGCAGAAGCTGCAGGCGCTTCGACGTGCCGAGCTTGCCATTGATGGACTCCCTAGCGTCGGCCTACCTGTATTTCTCGGACAGATCAAGGCGCACAGCGTTGTGCAACTGCTGAAATGGGTATGCACCCACGGAGACGAGATCGTTGTCGAGCCTATCATCGGCTCCCTCCTTACCAACTTGATCCTGGCAATCCTCGCGCTCGTCGCCGGAAGCCTGAACCATCGCTTATGCGCTGCTCACGGGCACTCCAACGTCTATACGATGCCATCGTCGTCGCGGAGGAAAGCTAGCTGACGAAGTCTCAGGCGAGCCGATGAGCGTGTCCTTACCGGCTCACGTGACCGGTTTCGATGCCGACCAAAATGCTAAGTTGAGTGGGGCGAAGATCGTCAACCCGCGATCTAGCACCGCGATCGATCGCGGGTTAGCTTCAATCTCGACCCGTCGCGTCCGCTAATTCCTGACGGAGCGCCGCGAAAAGCTCTGCTGAATCGAACGGAATCGCCCTTTCCGGGAAGTCCAAAGTCGCAAACGTCGTTCTGAATCTATGACCCGTCTTCGAAACGATGTGCCACCTGGCTTTCGGGATCCTGTACCGCTGGCACGCAATGATCCGGGTGCGCAACTCAGGCACGCCTTGAACTTGCATTGCCTTTTCAAACTGACGGAAATGAGGGACAGGACTCGCCTGCAGCAAGGAGTGAAGGTAAGTCGGCTCACTTCGCCCCACAAGATATCCATCCACAAACTGAACGTCGGGCCGGAAGCTGGAAATCAGGTATTCATCCACCGACAAGAAAGGTAAGGTCGGTGAAGTTGCCATGCAGTAAGTCTACCGAGCGAGAGAGCCCGCTGAGGGCGTTCACGCGCTAGTCACAAATATTTCCACCGCTGTGAATAAAGGCCGAAACACGCGCGAACACCTGGAACCCACCTGGAAAACTTGCACCCGCAGCATACACTCCAAGCAGAAGAGGCCGGACCGCCCTGAATCAACAGGCGACCCGGCCCTTCCCATTTACACCGCAAGCGAAGGAGGGCCAACGATGGCCACGCAAAGACAAATCGAAGCAAACCGGCGCAACGCGCAGAAATCTACTGGCCCTGTCACGGACCTCGGCAAAGCGGTCGTCAAGTTTAACGCGCTGAAGCACGGCATGACCGCATCCACCGCCGTCCTCCCGCACGAGGATCCAAGCTCGTACGCCGAACTCCGCGACTCCTTCTTCGCTACCTACAACCCCGGAAACGCCGTCGAAGCCTCGCTCGTCGAAGTGGTTGCCAACAGCTACTGGCGCCTGCTCCGAGCCCGCCGCGCCGAAACCGCCGCCCTCGACCTCGAAATCCGCGGCCTCAAACGCCGCAACAACGCCAAATCCGACGCGCCCAATCCCGACAACGACGATGAAGCCCTAGCGGTCGTCATCGCCGTGAAGGAAGACACGCTCCAAAACATCGAGCGCCACACCACCAAGATCGAGCGAGGCTACTTCCAGGCCATTGAAACTCTTCGCAAGATGCAGAAGGATCGCCTCCGCGAAGAGCGCCTCACCACGGCGCCTTCCCACCGACAAATTGGCTTCGTTTTGCAGCGGGACTCTGAACCCGCCGAAATCGGCCATCCGCGTGAGTTCACACGGTTCGCAACGGCCGCGACAACCAGCTCAAGCGCGCGTCTGATCCCCAATGTGGAGCAAAAGCGATGAACTTAGCCCCGCGTCGACTCCGTCTCCAGCGGAACCTGCGCCTGCACCAGCGTCATAGCAACCATCGCCAGCGACTGATCGGCCCGGCGCTCCTCTTCCAGGCTCTGCCGCAGCGGCTCGACAACCTCGCTGAGGCCCAACTGCTCTGCAATCGCAATCGCCGATTCGTAGCAGGCAATCTCGTAGTGCTCCATCTTTCGAGCGGCCGCCGCCAAAGCTACATCCAGCACCGGCTGCCCAAGCTCCATATCTGCCACCGTCTCGGCGTCTTCAATCAATCCATCTACCGCGGCCGGAATCTCGCCCTCGCCCTCTTCTCCGGCGGTGCTCAGGATTTCTTGAAGCCGTTCAACCTGCGCGTCCGTCTCCTCCGCATGCGACGAAAACAAGGCTTTCAGCCGCTCGTCGGAAATCCGCTCGGCCAGCTCGCGCATCCGGCTCGCCTGCTCGCTCTCAGCTCCCAACAGGAAACGCGTATCCTGCAACAGAAGGTTATACAGTGTCTGGTCCATATATGAATCGCTCCGTGCCTGTGGGAGGGCGTCTGCCCGTTGAGCATTTCCTGCGTAACGGTGCAGGAGCCATCGCGATTCTCGCGCTCCTTCTCGCGCCTGTCGATGCCGCTGCCGAGAACTGGCCGGACTTTCGCGGGCCGGCCGGCGACGGGCACTCGACCGAAACAAACGTGCCGGTGAATTGGAGCGAGCAAAAGAACATTCGTTGGAAGATGCCCCTCCCGGGAAAAGGCTGGTCCACGCCGATCATCACCGGCAACGAGATCTGGCTTACTACCGCCACCGATGACAACCGATCCCTGCGTGTGCTCGCGATTGACGCGACCAAAGGCGCCATCCTCAGGAACGTCGAGGTGTTCCGCCTGCCGTCCACATTCCGCGGCCACGAGAAGAACAGCGGCGCATCGCCGTCGGTCCTCATCGAAGGTGACCGCGTCTACGCCCACTTCGGCTCTTACGGCACCGCATGCCTCCGACGCGATGGCACGGTCCTTTGGCGTAATGCGGACCTGAAGTTCTTCCAGGTGCATGGCCCCGGCGGGTCGCCCGTGCTCTTTGAAGACCTCATCATCTTCAACGCCGACGGGAACGATATCCAATTCGTGGCCGCCCTGAACAAGGACACAGGCAAAATCGTATGGCGCGCGCCGCGGCCCTCTGCAATGGCGTATTCAACGCCGCTCATCATCCGTACGCCCGCGGGCCCGCAACTCATCAGCACCGGCGCCAATCGAGCCTGGTCTTATGACCCACGCAGCGGCAAGCCGCTATGGTGGGTAAACTACGAAGGCTTCTCAAATGTGCCCAGGCCCGTGTTTGCGCACGGCATGGTGTATCTGTGCACGGGTTTTTATACGCCGAACTTGCTCGCGGTGCGTGTTGACGGGAGCGGCGACGTCACCGCCACACACATCGTCTGGCGTGCGACACGCGGCGTGCCGTTGACGCCATCGCCCATCGTGGTGAACGAGTTCGTGTACATCGTAAATGACAGTGGGATCGCGTCCTGTTACGACGCAAAGACGGGAAAGGAACAATGGCGGCAACGACTACCCGGGACTTACTCAGCCTCGCCAGTGTTCGCATCGGCGAAAATCTATTTTCTGAATGAAAATGGGCAAACGACCGTAATCGCGTCCGGTGGGGATTTCAAGAAACTCGCTTCGAACACACTCGAAGGGGAGTTTCTCTCGTCAATGGGTGTGTCCGGCAGGGCCTTCTTCCACCGAAGCGCTACACACTTATATCGGATCGAAGAATAAGGCGCGCCAGCTCCGCTATGCAAAGGAGTGGCCCCCGGCGCGCCCGCGTATGGGTTAGAAAAGGATCGCGATGAGAATAATCAAAAGAATCAGTCCGCCAATTCCGATATACATTGTCGATCTCCTCCTGCCCAGCTAGTTGCACGCTCTTGGCCAAACAGCTAAGTCTTTGATTCTTAATCAACTGTGTGCTGCCGAGCAGGGAAGGAATTTCCGGTATACTCGATGGAACAGCATGAACTTCCTGCATTTGCTCGCGTGCCTGTGCGCCGTCTCGTCATTGGCCTCTGCTGAGGATTTGGAGCGTGACTTCACCGGTGTGTGGAACCTGAACACAGCCGAAAGTGAGATTCGCCCGGGCCCGGTCGCAGCCCCGGAATTGATGAAGATCCAACAATCCGGAAACACCATCACGTGCTCCAACGGATGCAAATACACACTGGACGGAGCTGAGACGAAATTCGCGCTTGGCCAGGGATTTACCAGCGCGAGTCGCACAAAATGGGAAGGCCGGGCTCTGCTTATCAGTTCAGCAGTCAGTGGGCCGCGCAACTTCAGTATGCAGGATCGGTGGATGCTTTCTCGCGATCGCAACACGCTGCGCATTCGCCGTCAGATCGTGACGTTGCAAGGAGAAGTTGAATCCAGTCTCGTCTACGAACGCGAAGGAGCTGCCGTCTCGGAAGCTCCCAAGCCCGAAACAAAACAGGAGCAGCCGGTCGCTACTCGTCGTCAGCCCGAACCACGAGCGGAGATGACATACACGCTCGCCGAAGGGACAAAGATCCCGCTTAGGCTCATCAACGGCGTCAGTACCGCCACCGCGAGTGAAGGCGACCGGGTCTATCTCGAAACCGCCTTCCCGGTGGTTGCCGAAGGACGCATTGTTATTCCGAAAGGCAGCGCGGTTACCGGTACGGTCACCAACGTCACGCGTCCTGGCAAGGTCAAAGGTCGTGGCGAGTTGTACGTCCGCTTTGACTCGGTTGTGCTTGCCAATGGAATCGTCCGCGAATTTCGCGCTACGCCCAGCGGGCTCGACGTCGAGACCAAAGGCGAGCTCGATCGCGAGGAAGGGAAGATCACCGGACCGGGCTCCAAGGGCAAAGATGCGCAAAACGCCGGCAGGGCGGCGGCAGCAGGAGCAGCCGTCGGATCCATCGCGGGACGTTCCGGTCGCGCAACCGGAATTGGCGCCGCTGGCGGAGCCGCCGCGGGCCTCGCCGGTGTCTTGCTATCGCGAGGTTCGGATACCGTGCTCCCTCGGGGCGCTATCCTCGAAATGGAACTCGACCGTCCTCTTGTATTCTCGGAATCTGAGTTGGGCCGTCGTTGACGCCAAAACTAATGCCTCGCAACTATACGGACCAACTCCTGGTAAAGCCCGGCTCCAAAGTTCGCCTCCGCGACTTCGACCCCGACGAACGCTTCGGTATCGAGAAGCCGGAAGCGATCGAAAAGCTCAAGAAGAATATCGAGCGGCTCTCAGTTCTGCAGTATCTGCTCTATGCGGAAGCCAAGCGCTCGGTGCTTGTGGTGCTGCAAGGCATCGATGCGGGCGGCAAGGACGGCACCATACGAAACGTGCTCACGGGCCTCAACCCGCAGGGCGTGCACGTTACTTCCTTCAAAGTGCCCGAAGGAGAGGAAACGCGCCATGACTATCTTTGGCGCATTCACAAAGCGGTCCCCGAACATGGCCAGATCGGCATCTTCAATCGCTCGCACTACGAAGACATCCTCGTCGTGCGGGTTCATGATCTGGTACCGAAGAGCGTCTGGTGCAAGCGCTACGACCAGATCAACAACTTCGAGCAGATGCTCGCCGAGAGCGGCGTCACCATCGTCAAGCTCCTGCTGTACATAAGCAAGGACGAGCAGTTGAAGCGCTTCCGGTCACGCATCGAAGATCCGTCAAAGAACTGGAAGTTCAACGCGGCGGACTTGAAGGAACGCGAGCACTGGGACGAATATATGGAGGCTTATGACGAGATGTTGCGGCGCTGCAGCACGGACTTCGCGCCCTGGTACGTGATCCCGGCCAACCGCAAGTCTTTCCGCAACGTGGCAGTCTCTCAAATTCTGGTGGACACGCTCGAAGCAATGGACTTGAGAAGCCCGACGCCTATGGAAGACCTCTCGAGGATCACGTTCGAGTAGGCTCGGCTTACTTCAGCTTGGGTACGGCTTGATACGTCGGTGTGGCCGAGTCGGACGTCGGCAGTTGCAAGGTCACTTCTCGCTTCTCGCGAACCACCTGCACCGGGACAGTCTTCTTCGCGCGCGCCGACCGGATGCTCGCAGAGATCTCACGAGGGCTCGCGACGCGCGTGTCATCGACCTTTACGATCACATCGCCCGCACGCAGACCCGCCTTCTCAGCGGACGAGCCGCGCACAACCGAACGCACCAGCACGCCTTCCTTCACTCCGAAGTACTCGGCAAGCTGCGAGTCGAGCGACTCGGCATCAATGCCGACGATGCTGCTGCGCCAGCTCATGAATGGCCGGGGCATGTCGGGAAAGTTGATTTCGGGAAAGTCGATTGCGCCCGCCTCGCCATAACGAGTGGTCATCCACGTCTTGCGTGACGCCGTGCGCATCGACAACTGCATGGGGGAGCCGCTGCGAGTGATCGACAGCTTCACCTCACGTCCCGGGGGAGTCTCACGCACCATACGCATGAACTCTTCCAAGCCCTCGACGCGATCGCCGTTATACTCGAGCACCACATCGCCGACGCGAATGCCGCCCTTGGCCGCCGGGCTCTCGTCTTCTACCCGAGTCACTTCCACGCCGCGCTCTTCCTTCAGGTTCAACGCCTTCACGCGTTCGGAATCGACTTCCTGCACGCCGATGCCGAGGAAGCTGCCATTACCGCGTATCGCAATCTGAGGCGCGGGCTGAGGTTCAAACGTCCAACCCGTTTGACCGGCGGCCAGCGTCATCGCGACCGCCGCCGCCTGCATCCATCCTGTCACTCGAGGTTTCGTTAGATCCATGTCCAACCTTTCATCACCGCTGCCGTTTCAGGTAGATGGTTCCACCCGTGGAGGTCAGCCGTAGCAGCGGCCCGCCGCCATTCAACGCGCCTTCGGCCCTCGCCTCCCGCACCGGGATCTCAGAGAACTCGGATACGATCCGCCCGGAGGGCCCGCTCTCATGCGATGCTTTGACCGTCAACGGTAAATTAGACGGAATGTACACCGTTATGTCACCAGCGCCAGTGCTCAGGATGGAGTCCTGAAGCCCGGCGCCCTGCATCAACTCCGCTAAGATACTGCCCACATCAGTGGCCGCCCGCAGCGATCCCGATGAGCCCCGCAGCCGGATGCTTCCACCCGCGGACGCCACCCGCACTCCCGTGGACGAGCCAACTTGAATCGACCCGCCCGAATTGTCCGCCAGGACAATGCCATGCGCGCGCAAGACTTCGATCCGGCCGCCGGCCGTCCGAGCTGAGACCAGCGACGCCGCTCGCCGCACCTGGATGTTGCCCACGGCCGTGGACGTGTGGATCGGACCGCCGCTTTCCCGCACGAAGATGTCGCCGCCGGCCGTCTCCAGCCACGACTCCTTACCCGCGCGCTCCACTTGAATCAGTCCGCCGCCCGAGAAGCAGCGGATCGATCCATCGATGCGGCCAAACCGGATCTCGCCGCCGCCCGTCCGTGCCGTCACGTCCGAACCGATGCGGTCCATCTGGATGAGACCGCCTTCGGTCTCAGCCTGTACGGACCCGGCGATGTCGTACACCTGGATGTCACCGCCTGAGCTGCCAAGCTCGACCGACTGCAGATCGCCGCCGCCGCGCAGCATCATCTCGGCCGAGATACGCGACCGCGTCTCAGACAAGGCAACGGTCGCCAGCCCGCGCCGCACCGCCGCGTTCACCGAAGCCGAACGCAGCAGCGCACGCGCTTCCGCCTCCGACTTGGCTCTTACCCGCTTCTTGATGGTGTAGGTGATTCGTTCGGAGGAGGGTTCGCCTTGGAGGGTAATGGGACCGCGATTCTGAACCTTGAGCCTGCA
This sequence comes from Bryobacteraceae bacterium, assembly GCA_035634155.1. Lineage (GTDB taxonomy): Bacteria > Acidobacteriota > Terriglobia > Bryobacterales > Bryobacteraceae > DASQDN01. Next base: position 14,745 of record DASQDN010000254.1, read on the forward strand.
GTCCGACGGGAGAATC
>DASQDN010000255.1:0-4490 GCA_035634155.1 Bryobacteraceae bacterium
CATTGCCGACCTTCAGCTTCTTCGTGCGCTCCACCATCGCGTCGAGGAACTTGCTGTAAATGCCTTCCTCCACGATTACGCGCGAAGTGGCGGTGCACTTCTGGCCCGTCGAGAAGAACGCCGCATTCACCGTATTCTCAACGGCAGTATTGAAATCCGCATCGTTAAGCACGATGGTCGGATTCTTCCCGCCCATCTCAAGTTGAATGCGCAACCGTCGCTTGGAAGCCTCGGCGTGAATCCAATTGCCAATCTCGCACGAGCCGGTAAACGACACAGCCTTTACCGGCTTCGCGTTCACCAGCGCTCCGCCAATCTCCCCACCGGAACCTGCGATGAAGTTCACCACACCCTTAGGAATGCCGGCTTCATGACAAGCCTCCACCAGACGCCAGGCGCTCAGAGGCGCCACCGACGCCGGCTTGATGATCACCGTATTGCCCGCAATCAGCGCCGGAGCAAGCTTCCACGCGGGAATCGCGCTCGGGAAATTCCATGGCGTAATCAGGCCCACCACGCCGACCGGCTTCCGCAACGCGAACATGTGGACGCGATCGCGCTCAGAAGGCACAATCATGCCCGGCATGCGCGAGCCTTCGCCTGCGAAGTAGCGGAAGATATTGATCGACCGCCGTACCTCGCCCTTGGCCTCAGGCAGCGTCTTGCCTTCTTCGCGAGTCATATCCGCCGCGATCTGCTCAAACTTCCGGTCCAGAATGTCAGCGACCTTGTAAAGGAAGTTGCCGCGCGCGGGACCAGGCGTATTCGCCCAAATGGGCAGCGCGGCTTGCGCCGCTTCGGCAGCGGTCTCCACGTCTTTAGCGGCGCCCTTGACCATCAGGCCAACGACTTCGTCCGTGTTGGCCGGGTTGCGATTCTCGAAAGTAGGTCCCGTGACCCACTCGCCATTGATGTAGTTTGCGAATGTCTGTGGTGTGCTCATTGATTAGAAGGCGACGTTCGGCGCTTGGCGCGATCCCGGATCCGTCTTGAAGTACGCGTCGTTGCGGCTGAATCCGAACAGCGAGGCAGCGATGTTGTTTGGGAACATCTCAATGCTCGTGTTGTAGCGCTGAACGGTCTCATTATACCGGCGGTGGCTTTGCGCAATGCGATTCTCAGTCCCGGCGAGTTCGTCCTGAAGCCGCATGAAGTTCTCATTCGAGCGCAGCTGTGGATAGTTCTCCACCACAACCAGCAGTCGGCCGAGCGCGCTATCGAGCTGCGAGTTCGCGTTGATCTTTTCCTGCGGCGTGCGCGCATTCAGCATTCCTGCACGAGCGTTGGCTAGATTATTCAGAATCTCCTTCTCCTGGGCCGCAAAGCCCTTCACCGTGTTGACCAGATTCGGAATCAGGTCCGCGCGGCGCTGCAGGTCAACGTCCACCTGCGACCACGCGCCGTTAATCGATTCGCGCTGCTGCACTAAATCGTTGCGCGTGCCGACCAGCTTGCCTCCGAACAGGAGCCCGACCAACACCAGAACACCAATCACTACCAGAGCAATTTTCATGGAATCCTCACTCGTTAATCTGATCGACGGCGGCCACTACGTTGTGGATCTGCCTCAAGTATTCACGAAACAGCGGCACGGGCTGCAGGTCGCGCGGCTTCACTTTCTCCTCGCGAAGATTCAACAAAGTTTCAAACGGCTGCGGATCAATGCCGAATCGCGCCGCCGTCGCCGCCACGATTTCATGCTTCCCGAATAGCGGCTGCTCACCCGCGAGCTTCAGCGCATGGCGGAACAGCACACAGAATGTCGACACCGAATCCGCCATCAGGCGCAGCAGCAGATCCTTCTCCGACAGCACACCGCCCGCCTTTTGACGTAGACGTAGGAGCTTGGCGCGAAGTTCATGTTCCACCATCGCCCGGTAGAATCGGTCCCCTATCGGCAGGGTCGCGACGACGTCGTCGCCGTAAAGAATCTGATGCCGCTCCTGGATGTCGTGAAACTCCATCGGAAAGCAATCCGTCGAGGTCCGCAACTCCTCCAAACCTAACAGCAACGGAGACGGATTCTTCATCTCACGCCACCAGCGAAAGACCGGCTCCGCCGCCCGCAATTCTTCGAGAGTCACTTCCGTGAGTACGCAAAGGATGTTGTAATCCGACAGCCGGTCCTTCGCTCCAGGAACTGCAGCCGAGCCATACAACACCACGGAAACCAGCCGGTCCCCGTGCGCCTTCTGCAGCCGCTGCACCAGCTCCTTCGGTAGTTGTTGCGAGTCCGCCATCATTTACCAGTCGCTCGACGCGCCGCCTCCGCCTGAATCACCCCCGCCAAAGCCGCCGAACGTGTCCCCGGAATCGTAGCCGCCGAAGCCGCCCCCGCCATAGCCCCCACCGTACGAGCGGCCGCTCATCATATTCCCAAGGATGAGCCCCGGAAGTAATCCGCCCATTCCGCCGCCGCCGTGTCGCCCACGGCCGCCGCCGCCTTTACCCAGCAGCATCAGCAGCAGGAAGATGCCCCCGACAATCAGATGCCATGGGATTCCATCATAGACCGGCTGCGATGGCGGAGCCCTTCGAATCGGCCGCGCTGCTCCCGTGTCCACCTCAACGCCCTTCGCCTGAGCTATCACCTGGCCCAGCGATGTCGCGGCGATCTGCAGCGCTTCGCCATAGCGGCCCTCGCGCAAAGCCGGACGCATATCGCGCAACGTGGCGCCGGCGCGACCATCGGTTATAAACGGCTCCAGACCACGCCCCACTTCCAGGCGCGTACGTCGCTCGCCCACCACCAGCAGAAAGAGCAGGCCGTTATCTTCGCCCTTTTGGCCGACACCCCAACGACGGAACAGGTCATTGGCGACATCTTCGATGGGCTGCCCGTCCAACGACTGAAGGGTAACAATCGCGATTTGCGCGCCAGTGGCCTTCTGCAGCCGCGCGCTATACAGTTCGATACTCTGCTTGGACTCGCCGTCGACAACCCCGGCGAAGTCGCTCAGATAACCTTGCGGCTCAAGCGTGCTCAAGTCGAGCGCGAAGGCGCAACTCGAGATCACCGCCAGCGCCCATATAACTACCCTAAGCGCTCCGATCAAGGCCGAGGTTCCGAAGGTCGCCGGTTGCGCGCCGTCTCATCGACGCACGCAGGCGCGGGCGGCTCAACGCGCGGCATGGAATCGAGCCAATCGAATCCGCGCGGAATACCAATCACAGGCATGTTCGTCTGCGCCACGGGAGGCGTCACGTTGACCAAAGGAATCGAGCAGACCTTCGATTCCTTGGGGGGCTCGACGGGTTTCTGAACTGCGGGATTCTGAACCGGTGGCTTGGCCTGCGCGGGCGTAACCTGAACCAGCCGCTTGCCGAGGTCGAACCTTCGCGGCTGTTCAGCAAATCCGGAGTAACTCAGAAGGCAGGCAGCAAGCAGTATTCGAACATGCATCGCAGCGGCTCCTCCCTTCTATCCTAACGCCGATGCGCGAGGTTAGAGAGGATCGTTCAGCGACGAGCCCGTCGTCAGAAGCATGCGCTGTGCCGCGTAGTCGTAGATCACGTGAAATCGCTTCAGCAAGGCAGCGCCGATCAGCCCGCCCACCCCCGGAGTGTTGAGGATGCCCGCGCCGTTGATCGTGAACACCGCCATCGGCTCCTTGAACGTGAACGGGCCCAGCCGGAACGACGGAATGCGGCCGAACTTGGTCGCCATCTTGCCGCCGACCACATCCACCGGAGCCAGATCCTTGCGTTCGCCTTCCAGCAACTCGGGATGTTCCCGGAGGAATGGCGAACTGAAGAGAATCGCGCCCGACCACCCGCTGTCGATCAGAAAGCGCCCGCTAATCACAGGTCCGTTCGCCAGCGGGATCTCAACTGGCGCATACGGCACGCCATCCTTCACGGCGATCGGAATCGCCGCCGCGCCATCACCGATCTTCAACTCGGCGCGATCCAACACGCGGAGCCGCTTGCGCGCATAGTCCACCTCGACGGCGCGCAATGAGAATGCCGCCACACTCAGGATGCCTTCAGTCGCGCAGCCTGTCTGCGCGGCAATGTGATGAACGGAAAGGACGGCTACCTTCTGCTGCGTCTTCTTCGCCCCCGCCGCCTCCACCGCGCTCCCGGTCTTGTGCGATGCGCTCGGCGGCGGCCGGCAACAGGATCCTCAATCCAGCCCCGGTGTCCAGGATGACCGGCATGGCAGGGCCGCCGTTTATCCTCTGCTACAGGTACACCAAACCCTTGGCGAGTTCGAAGCTTGTCCAATCATCAGCGCCCGCGGCCATACGGGCGGCGCTCAGCAGAAATGGGAGCAGGGAATTCTTAATCCTCAAGCAATGTTCCTCTTCACCGGCGTTGATTTCTGCAAAGGCTTCACAGCGTCTTCGCCGAACATCCGCTCCACCGGTTCTCCAAATAACCTGGCGATGGCCAGCGCTAACGGAAGACTCGGATCGTAGCGCTCGGATTCAATCGCATGGATCGTCTGCCGCCAAACGTTCAGCTTGTCGCCGAGTTCCACGTTGGTC
>DASQDN010000256.1:0-14735 GCA_035634155.1 Bryobacteraceae bacterium
AGGAAGACTCTCGCTTCGAAACCCGCCGCCCCTGCACCCAAAACCGCTACGAGCCCTCAATCGACTCCGCCGCCTGCCGCCGCAACTGCGGCCGCCGCTCCTCCTCTGCGCCGGATGGAAATCAAACGCTGACTGCTATCATGGGTTTACCCCATGTATATTCGCTGTTTTGCCCTATTCTTGCTGTCCGTGTGTGCATGGACCCAAACGCCCGATGCCGGCGATCCTGTGGTCGCGGTAGTCAACGGCCGCAAGATCACCCGGAGCGAATACAAGAAGATCCTGGAAGCACAGGAAGGCCAACTGCGCGCATTGGCGGAAAAGCAGCCAAAGGCGTTCCTTGAGCAATTCGCGCTATACGAGGGCATTCTCGCGGCCGCCGAAAAGGCAGGCCTCGACAAGCAAAGCCCGTTCAAAGAGAAGATCGGCATGGCTCGACGCCAGATCCTGGTCTCCGGTCTCATTGATGCCCGCCACGCCGCCTTCTCGGTGACACCCGAACAAATCCAAGCCCATTACGACAAGAACAAGGACCTGTTCCGGCAGGTAATGGTACGCGTGGTTTTTGTCTCCGCGATGATGGAAACTCGCAGCCTCGGCGACAACACCGTGACCAAAGCAGCCACGCCGGAAGAGGTTAGGGATAAAGCTCTTAAAGCCGCGAAGCTCGCCCGCGAAGGTGCGGATTTCGCCAAGATCGCAAAAGAATACTCAGACGATCCCGATTCGGCCGCCAAGGGCGGGGAGTTCCCGCATCCCATTCGTCCGAACTCCAACAATGTGCCGCAGGCAATTCGCACTGCGCTTTTCGCTGCCAAAGCTGGCGACGTTGTCGGCCCCATTCCACACGAAACCGGCTTCTACGTTTTCAAAATCGAAACTTCCGGGCAAGCCTCAGTCGACCAAGTGAAGGAAGAAATCGTCAGAGAGTTGAAGGACGCCAGTCTGAAGCAGTGGCTGGACGAGTTCAAAAAGAGCTCGAACGTCACAGTTGCGGATGAAGCTCAACTGACGGAGGCTGCTAAAGCGAAATGAAGCGTAAGTGTCTGATTTTTCTCGGGCTCTCTCTCTGCCTGTTTGCCCAGGACAAGACGGAAGTGCCGCCGGAAACGGTGGTGGCCGTCGTGAACGGTCGCAAAGTGACCGCCGATGAGATCCAGAAGATGGTAGCGGCCCTGCCCGCGCCCGTCCAGAAGGCCTTCATCAATGATCCGGAGCAGTTCATGAAGGAGCACGCCTGGTACGAGCTTCAGGCCGCGACGGCAGTGGAAGATCGACTGCACGAACAAAGTCCCTGGAAAGAGACACTTGCGTTCCAGCGGATGATGACGCTCGTCCAAGCTGAGTGGAACGATGCGCACTCTAAAATCCTGGTCACTCCGCAGCAGCAGAAGGAGTTCTACGACAAGAACCAGAACAAATACCTGGAAGTGCAGACCAAGGTCATCTACATCCCCTTCACCTCGTCTACGAATGAGGAAGAGGCGAAGACCACGGCGCAGAAGGTTGTCCAGCAGGCGCGGGGAGGAGTAGATTTCGTCAAACTCGTGAAGGAATACTCAAAGGATTCGGCTTCGGCCTCGCAAAACGGTGACCTCGGCCTTCCAGTGCGCGCCTCGACGAAACAAATCCCGGAACCTATGCGGAATGCGGTACTTGCGCTGAAGGCTGGGCAGGTGAGCGACCCGCTTCGCCACCAGAACGGTTACTACGTATTCCGGGCCGAATCGGCGGGCGTCCAACCGTTCGAGAAGGTCAAGGACGAGATCTATGTAGAGCTGAAAGACATTGGCTTTAACGAATGGAAAGAGAAGACCAAGGCCGCGTCGAAAGTTCAGTTCACCAATGAAGCATTCTTTCAGAGCGTTAAGCAGAAAGCACAGCAGCAACAGCAGCAACAGCAGGCCCAGCCGAAGCAATAAGGATCTTTTCCGCTTTCGCGGAAGCGCCCCGGAGGCCGTCTTTGAGCGCCTCCCGGAGCTCCAGGGTCGTCGTAGAATTCACGTGAGCTTTCGTCCTCATCTTACTGCATATAAAGGAAAACTCCTCTCGAAATCTCCTCATGGGCACGCCGTCTACGCAGGCTCCTTTCTGCGCGAGCGCCGGATCGTTTTGGACGCGGTGATGCTCCGCACCCCGCGTGTCCTGGAGCGGATCTTCGTCCACGAGGTATTCCACTTCGTCTGGTCGAAGCTGGGCAACAAACTCCGCACCTCGTACGAGCAGTTGCTCGCTGCCGAACTCGCGTCCGAAGTAGAGGGTGAGTTGGGGTGGTCTGCCGAATCGATGAAGCTGCAGTTGTCGGCCGCCGATGTTGCGAAACGAACCCGACGTTGGAAGAACTACATTTGCGAGAGCTTTTGCGACACCGCCGGGTGGCTATTCGGCAGCGCTACCCGCTACTCGGAAATGACGCTCGGTCGCGCCGAACGCGATGCGCGCCGCCGTTGGTTTCGCGAGCACGTCGTTGACCGCCCGCTGTCGATATAATAAGGCTGTGCCTATTCCTGCGCGCGCCTTGGCCGCAATCGTTTTAGCGGCCGCCCTGTGCCTGAGTTCCGGCTGTACTAAAACTGAGGAAAAGGCCGCCGCGCCCGTCAAGAAGAACAGCGACCGAAAGCCCGCTCCGGAGTTCTCCTTGAAGGACGCCGACGGCCGCACCGTCACCCTCGCCGATTACAAAGGCAAAGTAGTACTCCTGAACTTCTGGGCTACTTGGTGCGGACCCTGCAAGATCGAGATCCCCTGGTTCATCGAATTCGAACAGAAGTACAAGGACCGCGGCTTCGCCGTCCTCGGCGTAGCGATGGACGAGGAAGGCTTCGAGGTAGTGAAGCCTTACCTGGAACAGGCTAAAGTGAACTACCGGGTAGTGATGGGCAATGACAGCGTCGCGACCCTATATGGCGGAGTCGACTCTTTGCCCACGTCCTTCGTCTTAGATCAGGACGGCCGAATCGCATCCACACACGTCGGGTTGGTAAGCAAGAGTGATTACGAAAACGACATATCGCAACTTCTTGATGGGCGTGCTGCTGGCGGCGATAGCCCTGAGCATCACTTCGGGATGCGCCTCGCAAAAGCACAGCGACCGCAAACCGGCCTCTGAGTTTGCGCTGAAGGACGTAGAGGGCCGGACCGTAACGCTGGCCGACTACAAGGGCAAAGTGGTGCTCCTGAACTTCTGGGCCACCTCCTGCGGACCGTGCAAGGTTGAGATCCCGTGGTTTATCGAGTTCGAGCAGAAGTACAAGGACCGCGGATTTGCCGTGCTTGGCGTCGCCATGGACGAGGAAGGCTTGGAAGTGGTGAAGCCGTACTTGGAACGAGCCAAGGTGAATTATAGAGTCGTAGTGGGTAATGAGAGTGTCGCAAACCAGTATGGGGGCATCGACGCTTTGCCAACATCGTTCGTCCTGGATAAGGACGGCAGAATTGCGGCTACGCACATTGGGCTGATAAGCAAGAGTGATTACGAAAATGAGATATCGCAGCTTCTCGACGGGCGTGCTGCTCGGGGCAGTGGCACTGTCGTTGCCTCTCGGCGCGCAGCAGATTGACTTCAATTCGCTCCGCTCCATCATCCGCCTCAACGCGCCGGAGAAGGTGATGGCGACCCGGAACCAGACCGTGACGGTGGATGTCGTCGCCACGCTGAAGCCGGGGTATCACGTCAATTCGAACGTTTCGCCGACGTATCCGCTGAAGGTGGCGCTCGCCCAGAATCCAGCCGCGGCGCTGCAAAACGTCGCCTTCCCGGCGCCGAAGTCCCACACCATCGGCGGAGAGACTCTGTCGGTCTTCGACGGCGACGTCAAGCTGAAACTGACGTTTAAGGTATCGCCGAACGCTCCCGTCGGTCGCACGATGCTGACCAGCAAAGTCAGCTACCAGGCCTGCGACGACCGCGTCTGCCTCCGCCCGGACAGCATCGAACTCAAGCTCCCGCTCGACATCCGCAATTGACGCGGCGGCTGCTGATCCGTCCGGGCGCCATTGGTGATTGCATCGTCTCGCTTCCCGCGCTCGAGCATCTAAATGCCGAATACACCGAAGTCTGGACCGCCGGCCAGAACGTCCCATTGATCCGCTTCGCCGACCGGGTCCGATCCATCCTTTCCACCGGGATGGACGCGTATCCGCCGCGCCTGGAACTGCTCGGCGGCTTTGACGAAATCGTCTCCTGGTACGGAACGAACCGGACGGACTTCCGGGAAGCCGCCGCCCAGTACCCGATCCGGTTCCTGGACGCCCTTCCAAACGAACCCAATCTGCACGCGACGGACTTCTATCTCCGGCAGGTCGGTGCGCCGCCCGGCGCCATCCCGCGCATCGATTGCACGCCGGTCGCCGCCGACCCCTTCATCGCTGTCCACCCGTATTCCGGCAGTCCGCGCAAGAATTGGCTTCGCTTCGCAGAGTTCGCGGCTGAGGCCCCGCTCCCCGTCCGCTTCTGCGTCAGCCCGGAGCAGCACTGGCCCGGAGCAGTCCAGTACGACAACCTCTACGACCTGGGCCGGTGGCTTGCGGGAGCCGCTTTCTACGTGGGGAATGACTCCGGCATCAGCCACTTAGCCGCAGCAGTCGGTGTGCCGAGCATCGTCATCTTTCAGGCGAGCGACCCTACGATATGGGCGCCCCGTGGCTCAAGGGTGACCGTCCTTGACTCCCCTACGCTGGAGGAACTCCTCGCTAAGGTACGAATCCAACTTCCATCAGGATGACCCCGAGCTTGCGGAGGTCCCCCGGTGGCGAGAAGGTCTTGTCTACCTCCAGCGTCACGGCCGAGCCTGAGATTGGCTTCGTTTCGAACGTGTACACGCCGGGCCCTGCGGCTGTGTGCTCGCCGACCGGCGTGTCGTCCAATCGCACCCGGAGTCTCCGGGCCGCGGCGGAGTCGTGGATGTAGTACTTAACCCGGAGCGGCTTCGGCTCGGCGGGCGGTTTAAGAAGGACAATCGCCTTCCCTCCAGTCCAGCGCCACGTGTCCTGAAGGTCGTACACGCCGGTCACGATCTGCGCCTGTGCCTCGGGCGCATTCATCGGCAGATACGACAAGGTGGGCCGCCGCTCCAGCACCGCCTCGACGCGAACGCGATCAATCGGCGCCGAGCTGATGTCGAACGGCCGCAACCCGAGCATTGCCGTCGAGTAGCCGGACCGGGAATTCAGCCCGATGAGCCGGAGAGGCAGGGTGGTGGTTACATCCAGCTCCAGCACGGTAGCCGTCGGTGCTGTGACGTTGAAGGGAGTGGCGAGCGCGCTCGATACCAGCCATTGCCCGGGCTGCACAATCTCATCGCGAGTAAGCGGCAAGGCGCCTTCGGATTCCAGGTAGAAGCGCAGGCCCCATTCGCTCGTGGTCCATACACGGCGCTCTTGCATCTCTTGGCGGATGCCGCCGACCACCCGGCGGTAAGCGTCCCAGTGCTGATAGTTGGTCCAAGCCAGCGCAAGCGCTAACGCGAGGTTCGCCGCGAAGGCAGGCCATACCCACCGCCTCTCGCGCGAAGCGAGCATCGCGACAGGAGCCGCCATCGGCAGCAGGTACCGAGCCGATCCCGCGAAGAAGATCACCAGAGCCGCAGCGAAGAATAACGCTACCCAAGCCGAAAGGAAGTCCCACCTTATGTTCGAGGCGATCACCATGGCCCCTACAGCGAACGACACCACAAACAGTGGATGCGGATCGACGAAGCACGCGCCGACACCTGCAAGTACGCCGAGCCGCCAGCGCCCCCGAAACGCGAACGCCGCCAGGGCAGGGAACACCAGCCATCCGGTATGCGCGGTTAATGCGGCGGCGTTCTTCAGCTTGTTGGCAATCTGCTGGAGACCGTACGACGAGAAGTAGCCGGCCAGCACCGTTGCAGGGAGTGTGCCCGTGGTGGCGCGTTCGAATAGCTGGTACGACGCGATTACCAGCACAGGAGTGAGCGCCACAGCCCAGCGAGGCTTCGACTCGCGAGCATGCAGCCAGCAGTAGACCCAGAGGATGGGCGTCGCGACGACGGCCTGATAAGCAGCCATCGCCGCCAGCCCCAGACACAAGGCCGCAAGCGACAGCCGTCCCGCAACGAACGCCGCAATCCCCGCCATCCAGAACGCTAGAAACGGCAGGTCCGACTCGAACGAGTTGCCATTGATGACAAACGCAGGAACCGAAACGAACAGCAGCGTCGCCCCAAGCGGCCACTCCGTGAACCGGCGAGCCAGTGACCACATCGCCACAACAGCGATCACGGATAGCAGAGCATAGGTCGCATGAAAGGGGACCTCATAGACGTCCCCAAAGACTGCCAGCAACGCCCCGAGTATCCAGGCATTCAGCGGCGGATGCGGATGTCCGCGCATGTCCACCAGGTTGCCTTCGAATAGAAATCGGAAGTCGCGGGGATGCGCGGGATCGATCTGCGCGTGCTGCGCCGCATAAAGGTAATAGGGATCGTCACCCTGCACCGGCTGGGTTAGAAACGCAAGCCGGATCAGGACGACGACCCCTATGATCAGCAGGAACTGTCGGTTTAAGCCTCGGCTGAAGGCTTCCATCGCACGATGGGCTTCCTGGCAGCCGCCGTTTCATCGACACGGCTGGTGCGCGTCAGATGCGGCGCCTTCAGCACATGCTCCACGTCGTCCTCGATCTCCTTGGCGATCGAAATCAACGCATCGGCAAACAAATCGAGCTCGCGTTTGCCCTCGGTTTCAGTGGGCTCGATCATCAAAGCGCCGGGCACGATGAGCGGAAAGCTCACCGTATACGGATGAAAGCCGTAATCGATCAGCCGCTTGGCCATGTCGCCTGTACGCGCGCCCTGCTTCACCTGCCGGGTATCGGAGAACACGCACTCATGCATCGAAGGCGCGTTGTACGGAAGATCGAAGTACGGCTCCAGCAGCTTACGCAGGTAGTTCGCGTTCAACACCGCATCCATCGTGGCGCGGCGCAACCCGTCGCCGCCATGAGCCATGATGTAAGCCAAAGCCCGCACCAGCACGCCGAAGTTTCCGTAGAAAGCACGCACGCGGCCGATGGTCTGCGGCCGGTCATAATCCCAGGACCAGCGATTCTCCTGACTTCGCCGCAGCCGAGGTGTCGGGAGGAACGGCTCCAAAGCCTTCTTCACCGCGACCGGACCAGCGCCCGGACCGCCGCCGCCGTGAGGAGTGGAGAACGTCTTGTGCAGATTCAAATGCATGACGTCTATGCCGAAGTCGCCCGGCCGCGCCATGCCCACGAGCGCATTCATATTCGCGCCGTCCATGTATACCAGCGCGCCCTTGGAATGCAGAAGATCCGTGATCTTCGTGATGTTCTCTTCAAAGACGCCGATGGTGCTCGGATTTGTAATCATCAAGCCCGCAACATCTTCAGTGACGTACTTGGCGAGCACATCCAGATCGACGAAGCCACGATCGTTGCTCTTGATGTTCTGAACCGCGTAGCCGGCCATGGTCGCCGTTGCCGGATTGGTGCCATGCGCGGAATCGGGAATCAGCAGTGTCTTGCGAGGATTGCCCTGCGACTGAAGCAGAGCCCGCATCAGGAAAATGCCGGTCATTTCGCCATGCGCGCCGGCAGCCGGCTGCAGCGTAACGGCGTCCATGCCCGTGATCTCGGCAAGCATGTCCTCCAGGACGGCCGTGATCTCCATCGCGCCCTGCGAGAGTTCCTCCGGCTGGTAAGGATGTGCCCACGCCAGACCTTCGGTCCGCGCAACGGTTTCATTGATGCGCGGGTTGTACTTCATCGTGCATGAGCCGAGCGGATACAACCCGAGATCGATCGCATAGTTCCACGTCGACAAGCGAGTGTAGTGACGAATCACTTCGACTTCACTCACTTCCGGAAACCCTTCGATCTGCTCGCGAACGTTGCCTGCTCCCAGCGCCTTTGTCGCATCGACGGCCGGAACGTCCAATTCCGGGAGTTGGTAGCCCTTCTTCCCGGGCGAACTGATCTCGAACAGCAGCGGCTCGTTCTGCGTGATATGTGGACGAGTCTTCTTGATCATGCCCGTGCTCCTTCGTTGCGTGCAGCGGCCATGGCCGGCTGACCGACGGCGTCGGCGCACTTCTTGAACTGATCCAGATGCGCGCGCTTGGCCATCTCGGTTGCGCACACGAGCATGCATCCCTCGAGTTCCGGATAGAAACGTCCCAGCGGCAATCCGCCTATGATGTTGTGCTTCAGCAACTCCGCATTCAATGCTTCCGGCTCGGTGCGAATCACGAACTCATTGAAGAACGGTCCGCGGAAGCGAAGGTCCATGTCTTCGGAAAGGTAATGGGCTTTGGCCAGGTTCTGCTCGGCCAACTCACGCAACCCCTCTTTGCCATACACGGACATGAACACGGTCGCCATCAGCGCGATCAATGCCTGATTCGTACAGATGTTCGATGTCGCCTTTTCCCGGCGAATATGCTGCTCCCGAGTGGCCAGCGTAAGGCAGAACGCGCGATTACCATGCGTGTCCTTCGTTTCGCCAACAATTCGACCCGGCAGTTGCCGAATATACTTTTCCTTGGTCGCGATGATGCCGGCGTAAGGACCGCCGTAGCTGGGCGAGATCGCAAACGATTGCAGTTCACCTGCGACGATGTCAGCCTCACGAGGCGGCGCGAGCAAACCGAGCGACACCGCTTCGGTAAACGCCACGACGAGCAAAGCGCCATGCTTATGCGCGAGGTCGGCTGCGGTCTTCACATCCTCGACCATCCCGAAGAAATTCGGGGTCTGAATCACAACCGCCGCCACGTCGCCGGCGGAGATCTGCGCCTCAAGATCTGCCAAGTCGACTGCGCCTGTTCCATCGACGTACCCGAAGTCCGCCACGGGCATGCCCTGATGCTGCGCGTAGGTCCGAAGCACTTCCCGATACTCGGGATGCACTGTCCGCGACACCAGCACGCGATTGCGGCCGGTCACGCGGACGGCCATCATTGCTGCTTCCGGCACAGCCGAACTGCCGTCGTACATCGAGGCATTCGCTACATCCATGCCGGTCAACTGGCACATCATCGTTTGAAATTCGAAGATGGTGGTAAGCGTGCCTTGCGAGATCTCGGCCTGGTACGGCGTATACGAAGTGAGGAACTCGCCGCGAGAAACGATGGTATCCACCATCACCGGACGGTAGTGGTTATAGACCCCGGCCCCGAGAAACGATGCGTAGTTCATCGCGTTCTCATTACCGCGCGCGCGGAAGTACTCGACGATTTCGTACTCGGATTTACCGGGCGCGATGTTCAGCGGCCGGTTCAGCTTTGTTTCTTCGGGCAGGTGGGAAAACAGGTCTTCTATGGAATCGAGACCAAGCACATCGAGCATTTCCCGGCGCTCGGATTCCGACTTCGGCAGATAACGCAAAGGGAACTACTCTCCTATATATTTTCGATAATCTTCGGCGGACATCAGACTCTTTATTTCATCGGGCGCGGACAGCTTCACCTTTACGAGCCATGCGTCGCCGTGGGGGTTTTCGTTCAGCTTCTCGGGCGTATCCGCGAGCGCGCTATTGATCTCGACCACCTCACCGGACACCGGCGAATAGATGTCGGACACAGCCTTCACCGACTCAACGGAGCCAACAGTCCCGCCTTGGGAGATTGTGGCGCCGACTTTAGGGAGGTCGACATAAACAATGTCGCCAAGCTCATGCTGAGCATGGTCCGTGATGCCGATGGTTCCAACGGCGCCTGCGACCGACACCCACTCGTGCTCTTTCGTATAACGAAAATCCTCAGGGTACATGTGTTTATTTAGCTCGCTTATAGAAAGGTGTAGGAACTATCACCGCGTCCACCGGCTGATTGCGGATCATGATTTGAATCGTGCGGCCCACCTGCGCCGCTTCCACCGGTAGAATGCACAGCCCGATATTCTTACCTGTGGTTGGCGACGGTCCGCCGCTGGTCACCCACCCAGCCGGCGCGCCGTCGATGTATACTTCGTAACCGTCGCGACCGATGCCTCGGCCGATCATTTCAAAGCCCACCAGGGTTCGCTTGACGCCTTCGGATTTCTGCTGTTCCAGCGCCGCGCGTCCAACGAATTCAGGCTTCTCAAACTTAACGATCCAACCGAGGTCGGCTTCCAGCGGTGAGATGCTGGCGCCGATCTCATGCCCATACAGCGCCATCTTCGATTCAAGCCGCAGCGTGTTGCGCGCACCCAGGCCGCAGGGCTTGATCCCGAACTCCTGACCCGCATCGAGCAGCTTATCCCAAACGGCTTCGGCGCGCTCCGGCGCAATGTAGATCTCGAATCCGTCTTCGCCCGTGTATCCGGTGCGCGCGATTCGAGCGACCACATCGGCCACTTCGCCGTCCTGAAACCAGTAGTAGCGAATCTGTTCGAGCGGCGTGCGCGTCAGCTTCTGCAGTGTTGCCAAAGCCTTCGGACCCTGGACGGCGATTTGGGCGTAGCGCTCGGAAGCATACTCCACAGTCGCCTTGTGCCGGCTCATCAGATTGATATGGTCGAAGTCCTTCTCCTGGTTCGACGCGTTGACGCAGATAAAGAAATGGTCGTCGTCTACCTTATGAACGAGGATGTCGTCGACAAAGCCGCCATGCTCATAAAGCAGACCCGAGTAGTGCGCCTGCCCCGTTTTCAATTTCGAAGCGTTATTGGTGGAGACGTAGTCGACCAGATTGAGCGCTTCTGGCCCGCGCACTTCGATCTCGCCCATGTGGCTTACGTCGAAAAGGCCCACGGCGTTGCGGACTGTATTGTGCTCGTCGATGATTCCCGAGTATTGAACGGGCATGTCCCATCCACCGAAATCGACCATCTTGGCTCCCGATTTGCGGTGGACGGAGTTGAGCGGGGTCACCTTAAGGTCGGCGGTGGGCTGGCTCATGAAACCCCCAATCTAGCACACAGGCGGAAGCCTGCCCCTTCGCCGTTACATCCGTCCCGGACCTACAGTTAAGCGTGCTCCGCTAAGGCGGTTCACGTCAACCGGGATCACCTGTCCCTCCACTCCCCCGATAGCTTCCGCGGTGTGCATGTAGGCGTGAACTCCGCCGGTGACATAGTGGGTGACCTTGCCTGCGACTCCTGAACTGTGGCGCGGCGATGCGGCAGCGACAACCTCGGCCGTCACCTCCGCGCTCGACACAAGCGTCACGGTCGGCCCGAGCACGTCCTGAATGACGGGTTTGAGCACGGGGTAGTGGGTGCAGCCGAGAATCAGGGTGTCGATCGCCGGCGCATCGCCCAAATAATGGCGCGCCAGCGCAACCGCATCCCCTGAGTCGGCTAATCCTTCTTCAACTAAATGCACGAACAAGGGACAGGCTCGCGCCCAGACCTGCATCCCCGCTTGCGCGAGCTTCTGCTGATACACCTCACTGGCGATGGTGCCTTTAGTGCCGATGACGCCGACATGGCCGGTTCGCGTCGCCCGGCGAGCGGCCTCCACGCCCGGGTCGATGACACCCCAAACAGGAATGCTCATCGAGTGAGACATTTCCGGCAGCGCAACGGACGAGGCAGTGTTGCAGGCGATCACAATGCCGGCGACATCCAACTGCTGCAGGAACTCGGCAATCTCGGTGGCGAACTCACGCACCATCTCCTTCGGCTTGCGGCCGTAGGGGACGCGCGCGGTGTCGCTGAAGTAGATGAAGTCCTGAGACGGCAGGCTGTGCCGCAATTCTTTAAGGACGGTGAGGCCGCCGACACCGGAGTCGAAGACTCCAATCGGCCTGCTCATAGATGGATGTTCCCGCAGGTCACGAAACTAGTGTAAGTCGAATGTAAGTCGCACGCCTCGTGAGCGAGTGCCTAAGGACTTTAGCCCGGTGGGATGCCTCACATCTTGCATCTTGCAAAGTGCGAAAACGCGGTGCTATGTTACCGGAAGCTAGCTCTCAGGTGAGAGGAGGTCTTTTCCAAATGAGATCAGTCTTAGTTGTGGCAATGTTTGCGGCCCTACCGGCAGCCTTAACTGCCCAGGAGTCCCGCGCGAGCCTCACGGGCGTGGTGACCGATCCTTCGGGCGCAGCCATCCCAGGCGCGATCGTCAGCGCCAGACACTTAGCTACCAATGCACCGACCGAGACCACGACAAACGAGTCGGGTAACTATGTTCTTCCGTTTTTGAACACAGGTGAATACGCGATCACTGTTAGTGCGCAGGGCTTCAAGGCCGCACGACAGGAGAAGTTGGAACTGCGCATCAGTGAGCGTCGCGAGCTGAACTTTCAACTGGAAGTCGGCGCGGCGGCCGAGACGGTGACGGTCCGCGCGGAAGCGCCTCTGCTAAATACCTCGAACGCCATCTCCGGCACTACGCTCGATTCAGCGAAGATCAACGATCTGCCGCTGCTCGGCAAAAACCCGTACACGTTGGCGTATCACGCGGCCGGCGTGCTGCATATCAACCCGGCGGGCAGCATCACCGACCGCCCCTTCGACAACGGCGGCATGGACGCGATCCGCATCGCCGGCGGTCGTGCCTTCACGAACGAGTACCTGCTGGACGGCGCTCCCAATACCAACGTGGAGCGCGGCAATCCGAACAGCTTAAGCTTCGTTCCTCCGCCGGAAGCGACGGGAGAAATGCAGGTGATCACGAACAACTACGACGCGCAGTACGGGCGCACGGGTGGAGGCGTGATCAGCGCTACCCTGAAGAGCGGAGGCAACGAGTTCCATGGCTCGGTTTATGAATACCACCGGAATCGCATTTTAAACGCGAATACCTTTCAGGCGAACCGGCAAAGTCAGCCGCGCGCGCCCTTCATCTGGAACCAGCCGGGCGCGACTGTGAGCGGTCCGGTGTGGCTACCCGGCATCTACAAGGGGCGCGACCGCTCGTTCTTCCACTTCTCCTGGGAAGGCATTTATCAAAACATCCCTAATCATCCAGTGGAGACCGTGCCCACGGTTCTCAACCGGGGCGGCGACTTTTCTGACCTGCGAACCACCCAAGGGCAGCCGATCACGATCTACGATCCGCTGACCACGCGCCTGGAGGGAAATACCTGGGTGCGCGATGCATTCCCAGGCAACCGGATTCCCGCGAACCGCATCGACCCGGTCGCGCGACGACTTCTGGATTTCATTCCACTGCCGAACTTCACTCCGAACGCGCAGGGCTTTCAGAACTTCAGTCCATCGGAAGGACTAGTCACAAAGGAGCGGTACAACGCCTACACCACCAAGATTGACCAGATCCTGACGCAGAACAATCGCATTTCGGGCAGCTATGTGCGCAATCGGCGCTGGCAGACCGGGCCCTACTACGGTTGGCCTGTTCCGGCGCGTGGGCCGAACAACTTTCAGAGGTTCAACCAGGGCTCAAGTTTACAGTGGACGTCCACAGCCACACCGACTCTGGTGGTGACCAGCCGTTTCGGATTTACGCAGCACGACTTCGGGAACTTTGCCAACGGGGGAGGCTTCGATCCAACGCAGCTTGGTTTCCCGGCCGACCAAGTCGCGCAGGCGCAGGGCAAGTTCTTCCCTGGGATTAGCTTCACGGACTACACAGGCTTCGGCGGATCGGGCAACAGTCACGACACCAGCACGAATTGGTACGGAACTGTTTCAGCCAACAAAGTGGCGGGCGCCCACTCGATTAAATTCGGCGGCGAAGTTCGCGCATTGCTGGACAATCTCCCGAACTACTCGTTTGCATCGTTCAGCTTCAATCGCACCTTCACGCAGCGCGATTATGCGAACGGCGACGCGCTTTCGGGCAACGCCTTCGCATCATTCCTGTTGGGTTTCCCGGCGAGCGGGAACGCCAACTACAACGCGACTCCGGCGCTCGGAAACCGGTACTACGGCTTGTACATCCAGGATGATTGGAAGATTACTCCCACGCTCACCATCAACATCGGCGGTCGCTGGGATTACGATTCCCCCACAACCGAGCGCTTCAATCGCATCAATGTCGGCTTCGACCCGAGCGCTCAGTTTGCCACCGCGCCGGGCCTCGATCTGAAGGGAGCGTTGTTATTCGCATCGCCGGATAACCGGCTTGCCTACAAACGCGACCTGAATAACTTCCAGCCCCGTCTCGGAATGGCGTGGCGATTCCTGCCGAATACGGTGTTTCGGTCGGGCTTCGGCATCTCGTACGTTCCGCAGTTTGTGAATCCAGGAAGCGCCGGATTCGGTACATCGACGCCGTTCGTCTCCTCGATCGATGCGAACCGGACTCCAGCGGGCACGCTGTCGAATCCATTTCCGGCGGGCTTATTCGGTCCCGGCGGCGCGGCAACGCCCCCCACCGTGTTTGCAGGGCAGAATGTCACCTATGTTGACGCGGAGCGGGTGATTCCCTATATCGCGCAGTACTCGGCGGGCTTTCAACATCAATTGCCGTGGAACATCGTGATGGAGTTGTCGTATGTAGGCAGCCAGACGCGCAATTTGGGCGTTAGCCGTAACATCAACGATTTGACGGCCGATCAACTCGCGCTTGGAACAACGTACCTAAACCAATCGGTGCCCAATCCCATGCAGGGCTTGTTCCCCGGCACTGCGTTGAACGGGGCTACCGTGACAAGGCGAACGCTGCTGCGGCCGTTCCCGCAGTTCAACGAAGTCAATCGCACTCAATACGCAATTGGCAAGGGTTGGTACAACTCGCTCCAGTTTCAATTTGAGAAGCGGCTCTCCCATGGGCTGCATCTGCTGATGAACTACACCTGGTCCACAACCATGGAAGCTTCCAGCTATCTGCATAATCAAATGACCGACGATCAACTGGAGC
>DASQDN010000257.1:0-5931 GCA_035634155.1 Bryobacteraceae bacterium
GGCTCCCGCCACCTGGACAAACGGCAGCGACCTAACAGGTGATGGTACGGCGGACCTGATCGTCAAGGAATATTCCGGGGGGGCTCACTGCTGCGCACGCTGGCGGATGATCTCTCTGGCATCCCCGCCCATCGTGCTGACGGACATCGACAACGGGGGGAGCGTTAAATTTCCGTTTAAAGATTACGACGGCGACGGGGCGTTCGAAGTGGAGCGCCACGACACGACCTTCAATTATTGGAATGCGTCACTGGCCGAGTCTCCAGTCATAACGCTCGTGTACCGCCTCGCGAATGGTCAATTGACCTTTGCTCCCGACCTGATGAAAAAGCCGCCTCTTACAACCGACGAGTTGCATCGGCGTAGTTCTGCACTGGATTGGGAAAGCAGAAAGCTCGAAATCGATTTCAATATTCCTCCACACTTGTGGACACAGATGCTGGAGCTTATCGCAACCGGAAATCACCAGCAGGTCGAGGAATTCGCGCGGCTGGCCTGGCATCCCAGTGCAGTTGTATCGCGCGACTCCTTCCTGAAGGCATTCTACCGGCGCCTTCACGAATCTCCAAACACTCAGGAGATCAAGGCTTTGCTAAGCGAGACCTCATACAAGTAATCATCATGTTGAAAGCCCACCAGTTCGCATTGGATCGGTGCGGCGTTTCTCGCTCTCTTACAAACCTGTGCACGCGTTCCCGGATCGCCGGTCGGAACGCTATAGCAATCCTCCGGCCTAGAAAGGAACGTCGTCGTCGGTAATCCCCGGATCAAACGACGACTCATCCCGCGAAGCCGGGGCCTGCCGCGCCGGCTGCCCGCCGCCACGAGGCGCCGCGCTCCTCGGCATGGACGCCGGCTGCCCGAACTCCTCCGGCCCGCCGCCACCCTCGCCACGCCCGCCGAGCAGAATCACTTCATCCGCCACAATCTCGGTGAAGAACTTCTTCACCCCATCCTGTTCATAGCTGCGATTCGAGATCCGACCCTCCACATACACCTGTTTCCCCTTCAACAGGTAGTTAGCGAGGTTCTCTGACCGCCACAGCACCACGTTGTGCCAGTCGGTTTCTTCCTTCCAGTCCCCGGTCTGCTGGTCTTTCCACCGGCGGCTGGTGGCAAGCGTGAAGCTCGTCCGAGCCGTGCCGCTGGGCGTGAACTTGGTTTCGGCGTCTTTACCCAGGTTGCCGAGGAGAATCGCTTTGTTGATGCTGCGGGATGCCATCGATTTGCACTGTATCACAGCCCGACCCGGAGCATGCCACGGCGGCTATACAGTTTTTCATAGAAAAGTCCGAAACCTGCTTACTAGTACTGTGATCTCATGTTCGCAACGTCCGCCTTCATGGTAAGACTTGCACTATTCCAGATTTGGTAGATAATATCGACTACTGTACTCACCGCGTACGATGAGTATCGGCCTGTGGAGTATTGGGCAGATGCGAGCCCCTGCACTTTTCGTTCTTTTATTCACGACATCTCACCTGGCCATCGGCCAAGTCCTTCTGAGTACATCCGCATCCGGTGGCGCCCTGCGCCTCCTGAACAGCGACCAAGCCATATTAGAGGCTGGCGAGAACCGCCAGGACCTCCCCTGCGCGGTGGTGAGCGCAAAACCGGTGCTCGGCTTCGACCTGCGTTTTCATTCAGGCTACGAGGTCAGCCTCCCCTTGAAGGAAATCGCCGGGTCCGAGAACCTGCTGACCATCCTGTTCCGCGTCACGCCTCAAGATCCGCTAGGCAAGCCCGTCTACTTCACCCACAAGATCAAGGTTCCAACCATCGAGGAAGACGCCAAGGGCGACACCTACTTCGAAGGCGGCTTCGACCTGGGCGAAGGAAAATACAAGGTCGAGTGGCTGATGCGAGACCGCACCGAACGCGTCTGCGCGTCCTCCTGGGAAGTGGAATCCTCGCTGCCGACCAAGGACAAGCAGTTATCGCTAGATTTGAGCCGTGGCGAAATCCGGGCCAGCGACCGCGAGCAGTTCAAAGACGAGCCACCCGTCCAGCGGGCCGCCGAGGAAGCGCCCCTCAACGTAAAGGTGCTCATCAACTTCGCGCCGCAGAACGCGAAGGCAGCCACCATGCAGCCGGTCGACACCAGCGCGCTCACCGCCATCCTCCGCAACATCGCGCGTGAGCCTCGAATCGGCAAGTTCACCCTGATCGCCTTCAACCTCCAGGAGCATCGGGTCGTTTACCGCCAGGACAACGCCGACAAGATCGACTTCCCCGCCCTCGGCGAGGCTCTCGACTCCATCCAGCTCGGCACCGTGGACCTGAAGCGCCTCAGCGAGAAGAACGGCGAGACCGAATTCCTGAGCAAGCTCATCAAGGAAGAGGTGGCCACCGCCGATGCCACCGATGCTGTCGTCTTTGCCGGCCCCAAAGCCTTGCTCGATGAGAGCGTGCCCGCCGAATCGCTTAGGGAGATCGGAGAACTCGGCTCTCCGCTCTTCTACATGAACTACAATCTGTATCCGCAAGCAGTCCCTTGGAACGATGCAATCGGAAAAGCCGTCAAATTTCTGAAGGGTTACGAGTACACTATTAGTAAGCCCAGGGATTTGTGGTTCGCCGTGACCGAAATGGTCTCCCGGATCGTAAAAACGAAACAGGGTAGGCGGTCCGGTACGTCTTCTTCCGAGTAGGACATGCGCTTTGGTTTCGCTTTGCTTTGGCTAGGTCTGCTGCCCGTCGCAGGCCAGACTCCCGTACCGCGGGAACTGCGGGACCCCTCGCAGAATCTTGCGCCTTTCATCGCGTCTCCACAGCCGATCGTGGACCGCATGCTCGACCTCGCGGCCATCAAACCCGGCGAATCCGTGTTCGACCTTGGATGCGGCGACGGACGCGTGCTCATCACCGCGGCCCAGCGCTTCAAAGCCAAAGGAATCGGCGTGGAGTTATCGCCGAAACTGGTCAAGATGTCGAACGAGATGATCCGGCGCATGAACCTGGAAAGCGAGGTCACCATCCGTCAGGGAAGTCTGCTCGATATGGACCTGCAGCCGGCCGATGTGGTGATCCTTTACCTCGACACCGTGTCCAATGACATGCTCCGGCCCAAGCTTGAGAAGCAATTGAAGCCGGGCGCCCGCGTCGTTTCCCACGATTTCGAAGTTCGAGGCTGGAAACCTGCGAAAGTAGAGAAGATGAAGGCGTACAACCGTACGCATACGATTTTCCTCTACCTTATGCCGGTGAAGAAGTGACCCCAGACTTCGACGTTGTTGGACTAGGCCTGAACGCCACAGATACCCTGCTGCTGCTGCCGAAGTTTCCCGCATATGCAGGCAAAGCCCCATTCACGGAAGAAATCCTGAGCCCGGGCGGTCAAGTCGCCAGCGCGATGGTAGCCTGCGCCAAGCTCGGCTTGCGTACGAAATACATCGGCACGGTGGGCGACGACGAGCGCGGCCGAATTCAACTCCAAAGCCTGTCCGGCCACGGCATCAACCTCGACCACGTACAGGTTCGTAAGGGATGCGCCAACCAGAGCGCCTATATCCTGATCGATCACACCACCGGTGAACGCACCGTCCTATGGCGCCGCGATGATTGCCTTCGCATCGATCCTCAGGAGATCACGCCCGAACAGATCACGTCCGCCCGCATGCTCCACATCGACGCGCACGACACAGCGGCCGTAGCCCGCGCTGCTGCCATTGCGCGACAGCACAATATTCCCGTTAGTGTCGACGTGGACACCCTATATCCCGCGTTCGACAAGGTGCTGCCCAATGTAGATTACCTGATCTGCAGCTCGGAATTCCCGGCGGCGTGGACAGGCGAGCGAGATCACTTCAAAGCTCTGGAGATGATTCAGACTCAGTACGGCATGCGCGTCGCGGCCATGACGCTGGGAGCGGACGGAGCTTTGGCGCGCATCGACGGCCGCTTCCTTTACTCGCCCGCGTGCGTGGTCAATTGTGTCGACACGACTGGCGCAGGCGATGTGTTCCACGGCGCCTTCTGCTACGGTGTCCTGCAGGACTGGCCGATGCGGGAGATCCTGGACTTTGCCAACGCCCTGGCGGCCCTCAACTGCACGGCCATCGGCGCGCGGGGCGGCATCGCTACGCTGGAGCAAGCCCGCGGCCTACTCCATCGGACCGAGCGGCGCAGCAATCGCGATTACCTCAGCCACTCCTCCGCCCAACAGGCCTAGCTTCATGATTCCGCTTCGGGACACACAGCCGAGCTACTCGACGCCGTACGTCACCCTGGCGATCATCTTCACCA
Organism: Bryobacteraceae bacterium; assembly: GCA_035634155.1. GTDB lineage: Bacteria > Acidobacteriota > Terriglobia > Bryobacterales > Bryobacteraceae > DASQDN01. The sequence goes on from DASQDN010000257.1 coordinate 4,246, forward strand.
ACGTCATGGTGTTCCTGCACCAGGTGTCGCTCGACTCCTATGAGTTGAATCACTTCATCGCCCGCTATGCGATCGTGCCGGATCGCTTCCAATACGTGGACCTGTTCACCGCGACGTTTATGCATGGCGGATGGATGCACCTGATCGGAAACATGTGGTTCCTGTGGATCTACGGTGACAACGTGGAGGACGTGCTCGGGCACGGCAAGTACTTCGTCTTTTATCTGCTCTGCGGGATCGCCGCGGGCCTCGTCCATGTCACGATCGGACCGTATTCGCGCGTCCCCACGCTGGGCGCGAGCGGCGCCATCGCCGGCGTCATGGGCGCCTACATGATCAAGTTCCCGCACTCGCGCATCATCACGCTGGTGCCGATCTTTATCTTCTTCACCACGATGGAAATCCCAGCGATCATCATGCTGCTGTATTGGTTCGCATTGCAGATCTTCAGCGGCGTCGGATCCATCGGCTACTCCAACGTATCCGGAGGCGGCGTAGCCTGGTTCGCGCACGTCGGTGGATTCGTTGCCGGCATGGCGCTGATCTTTGTCATGGGCACGAAAGAACGATTCCGATCGCGCAAGGACTTGCAATGGTAGTAGACTTACTGGCCATCGCCGCGCATCCCGACGACGTCGAGCAGACCTGCGGCGGCACTCTGCTGCGAGCCGCCGAAGCCGGCTATCGCACTGGCGTCATCGATCTCACCGCGGGTGAGATGGGCAGCCGCGGGACTCCAGAAACCCGCCTGGAAGAAGCCCGAGCCGCCGCCGGAATCCTGAAACTTGCCCAACGCGGCAACATGCGATTCCCGGACACCAAGCTCATCAATTGGGTGGAATACCGCGAGAAACTTGCGCTCGAGATTCGATCCTTGCAGCCGCGGACGGTGATCCTGCCCTATTGGGAAGCGCGCCATCCCGATCACTACCATGCGGCGGCAATCGGCTTCGACGCGTGCTTCCTGGCGGGGCTTCGGAAGCTGGACCCGACCACCGAGCCCGCGCGCCCCTTCAACGTCATCTACTCGGCAATGTACGCCAATGTCACGCCCACGTTCGTGGTCGATATCACGCGCGAATTCGACCGCCGTATGGAGTCGCTTTTCGCCTACCAGTCGCAATACGGAGCCAGAGACGAAGCTACGGGCCTGTTTCCCGAGGCCGCCGAGATCCGCGACCGGCTCGCCGGAATCGCCCGCTTCTACGGCAATCTCATCGGCACGAAATACGGCGAGCCTTTCGTCGTAAAGGAAACCATGCGGATCGACGACGTGATGTCGCTCGGGGTGCGCAGCTTCTAACGCGAGCGCCGGAACAACTGCACCAGTTTCGTAATCGCCAGCGCCGACCCTAGAACCGAACCTGCAGCGGCCGTCGCGCCCCCCACGCCACCCGCGCTTTGTTGCGCTACCGGTTCCGCGTAAGAAGGAGCCGCGGGTGTGGCGGGAGCCTGGCGGGCCGGCTCCGATTTCTTCTGCCGCGTCTTCGACGGGTCGGACCCATACTCGCCTGCATACACTTGAGTGAACTCGGCTCCGAAGAAGAAAATCTGCGCTGAGTAATAAACCCAGACCAGAACAATCACCAGCGAGCCTGCGGCCCCGTAGGTCGATCCAAAGCTAGCCTTTCCGAGATAAAGCCCGATCAGAAACTTGCCGATGCCGAACAGCACCGCGGTAAAAGC
>DASQDN010000258.1:0-5598 GCA_035634155.1 Bryobacteraceae bacterium
ACGCCACTTACGATTATCAATTGCGCCAGAAGGTCGCCATCCTTCAGGAAACGATGCAGCGCGTCGGCAAGTTCGAAGCGCCGCGGGATATACATATCATCTCTGGTCCCGAATGGCAGTACCGCAATCGGACTCAGTTCCACATTCGCGGTGGACGACTGGGTTATCTCAAGGCGGGCTCGCATGAACTCGTCGCGATTGAGAAGTGCCCGATCTCGTCGCCCGTGATCAATGAATGCATCGCGGCTTTGAACCGCATGCTGAAGGATCGCCGGTTCCCTCAGTTCGTCACAGAACTGGAGGTCTTCACGAATGAAACAGATACACAGTTAAATGTTCTGCACACCGCACGCCCCGTGGCGCGAGGATTCTTCGACTGGGCGGCCGAAGAGATCCCCGGCTATGTATCGGGACCGATCGTGTACAACGGCTTCCGCGTCAGTTACAAATCATTTTTCCAGGTGAATCGGTTCCTCGTGGACCAACTCGTGGATGCCGCGCTCGCGGATGCTGAAGGCAATTCCGCGCTCGACCTGTACGCCGGAGTAGGTCTCTTCTCGTGGACGCTTGCATCGCAGTTTAAGACCGTCACTGCAGTAGAATCGAGCAACGCCGCCATTGGCGACCTTATCCACAACGTGCCTAAAGCGGAAGCGGTGCGGTCGTCGGTGGACGAATTCCTTGCGACTCAATCGGAAGCAACGGACTTCGTCCTTGCAGATCCGCCGCGAGCCGGGCTCGGTAAACACGCGGTTCGCCATCTGCTGCGTCTGAAGCCCCGGCAGATCGCGATCGTCGCTTGCGATCCAGCAACTTTGTCTCGAGACATGGCCCCTCTGCTTGCAGGCGGTTATGGCATTGACAGGATTATCATGGTCGATCTGTTCCCGCAGACGTACCATATGGAGACGATTGCCCGTCTATCTCTAAGATGATGAGGAGGGCTATCCTTTCCCTGGCCGTCGCGGCTCCACTCGCCTTCGCGCAGTTCGGCGGTTTCTTCAAGAAAGAAACGTTCGTGCCCACCAACCGGTTGTCCGGCGTTGGCGTGGATCGCGAAAGAATGAGCGAAGGCGTGTTGAACCGGCGCTCGCAGTTAATGATCGAATCGCAGACGTTTACCATCCTGCGCGATCCCGAAGCGCTTGCGGGAGCCGAACGCATCACCAGCCCTAGATTGTGGTCACTGTTTGAAAGAGCGGGTCAGCAAAGCGGGTTGCCGGCTTCTTTCGTAGCTGCGATTTCCTACCTGGAGAGTTGGGGCAAGGCGAACGCGGAGAGCCCGGCCGGTCCGAAAGGGATCATGCAAATTGCAGGCGGCACCGCTCGAGCGATGGGGCTGCGCATGATCTATGCGACGAAGTACCGCACGTCGACGGAGCGTCGCATGGTGAAGCGAAAGAAAGGCAAGCCAGTCTGGCAGAACGTGAAGCGCCGGATTCCGTATAGCGTCCTTGTGAAAGATGAACGACTAGATCCCGATCGAGCTATCCCCGCGGCGGCCCAGTACCTGTCGCGGCTTGAGAATCGATACGGTGGACGCGATTGGGCCGTGTTCGCCTACCACTGCGGAGAAGGCTGCGCCGCCGCGGTGCGGGCTCTGGCACAGCGCTCCGAAGGTCTAGGCGACTCGCCTTCGGTGGCGCAAGTCTTCTTCGGCGCGTCGCCGTCGCACAATCGCGAGCTATATCAAAGCCTGCAATACCACATGGAGCGCGATTACTCCCCGACGTACTTCTTCCGCATCAGCCGCGCCGAGCAGTTGTTGAAACTGTATCGGGAAGATCCGGAACAGTTCAAAACGCAGTTCTATCAGTACCGGAATCAGGTCGATCCGAAGGTGCGGGCGCCGCATCGGCTGTCGGTCTGGCTAAGGCCTGAGGATCTGGCGTTCAAGAACTGCGAAGACCTGCGGCGAGAGAAAGGCAAGAGCCTGGTGGAGGCATTTGAAGATCCCAGGTTCTTTGGCTTCTCTTTACGACGTGCGGGACCTGGCGCGATCGGCGAAGACGACCCGGCTAACCGGGATTTATACTTCCAGGCGGCGCCATCCACGATCGGCACGATTGCTTATATCGCGTTCGAAACTCGGCGGCTGTTCGAAGCGATGAATAATCGGCGCGAGAGCTGGGCGCCTATGGAAATAACCGCCTTGGTTGAGCCCCTCGATTACGAAGAGCGGGCCGGACGCCGAGGGGTTGCTCGCAAGGGCGAGATGCCGGCGCATTGCTCCGGCCAGGTCTTCGATATCTCGCTGCAGAACCTTTCGCCAGGTCAGCGTGAGGCGCTCGATTTCGTGCTCGACGATCTCGGCTGGCTCGGCTACATTGGGTTCGTTCGGGAAAGCACGCACGCCGATGTCACACACGTCGGACCCGCGCCGACGGCTCGCGAATTTTTCACCAAGGTGTACCAGGAGGCTGTCGCAGCCAAGTCGAACTGAGATCGATAACGCGCCGACTAGCGGAGCGGCCGGATCAGCTTCAATGCCGGTCGGGTGTTGTAGGTCTCCAGATACGCTCGATGCTCCGCATCTTCAGGGAACCGTTCGTTCGCGCCGTAGGGAAACTTCGACATCGAATGGAACGGCAGCGGATGCGTGTTTTGGCCGTGGGCTGTATTCGCGTCGCGATCCTTCGCCCACCCATCCACGAGTAAAAGGAAGTCGCGCTTCCAACCGGCGGGCGGTGGGGGCAACTCGCGGAACGAAAGCACGATCTCGTCTCCGGAACCCATGACGATCATCTTGTCGTCAACCTTCGTGCTGAGTTCCCGCACATCGCCGTAGCGCGTGTAGAGCCCCGGAGTCGGATTCCAAAGGGAAACGGGCATGGCCTCGCCGTACGAGAAGCGCTCCGGCTGTTTGCGCTCGGGATGAATGAACGCGGGAGAGAACCCGCGGAATCGCAAGGAGGCCGACTGCAGCGTTGCCGAGTTTAGCTTCACGGCGGGCTCGGCCGCATCGGGTGTGAGAAACGCCTCATCCCAATACACGCACACATTGGTGACGATGCGCACGGCACGGCTCGAGGAGAGCCACTTCCCCGAAAGATCCACTGCGATGGTCTTGGGTTTACCGGCAGGCATGCCCATGTCTTCGATCACGGTCTGCCAGCGTCCGTCCTTGTCCTTCATCTGCAGATATGGAGGGATCAACCCTCCACGACCGTGTTGTGCGACGCCCAGGAATGTGGAGCCGTCGGCCCAATCCACCCATCCGCTCAGGATCAGCACGCCGTTGGAGCCCGTCGTTCCGAAATCAAGTTCCAGATGATGCAGATCCGCAACTCCCGACAGGTTCCGCGAGAAGTCGTCCGGGTAGCGACCGTCCTTTGCGAGTACCGTGCCGAGAACGTCGCGATTGCCGGAGGTAGTCGCGGACTTCGGCGCGATGCGCTGCCGTGCCCCGTAAAGCCGGAACTCAGGAAACGGCGGCCCTTTGAACTTGTCGTTCGTGAAGACCGACATGTCCGCGGGATGATCGACTGCCATCAGTTGAAGCTTGTCGATGTAGGCGACTTCGCTCAATTCCTCGGTGATGCGAATTCTATACTCGCCGTCGACTGCCTTCAGTGATTCGCCCGAGATCTGTACGTATTCGTCATGATCCGTAGGGAAATACTGCCCATCTCCAGCGGTCGCGCCGAGCGGCGCGACACCGAGGACGTCTGTGATGTATTCAAATTGTCGGCCGTTCCACGTCCAGATAATCGGGCATGAACCCGATAGGCGCTGCGCCTCCTGGTACTTGTAGTGCTTTCCAGGAGCCTGCTTCATCTCGTTCTGGATGAGCCCGTTCGGCCATGTGATTCGAACCGTGTCGACGAGCTTATCCTTTCCGAGGCCGAACAGGATACGCGAGCCGTCGTAGACGCGCTTCTGGTAGCGTGCGCCGGTCTTCACTTCTACCTCGCTGCCGAACGCCAGTTTGTTGCTCTTGGTGCCTTCCAGGTTTACTCCGATCCAGAAGTTACCCGTAACGGTTCGGTTTAGGTACTGCTTGCCGTCGCAAGCAACGTCCACGCGGCCGTCGCTATCGAAGTCGCTCACACTCGGAGAACTGCAGTTGGCAGGCAGACCAGCTGCGGCGCGTGCGCCAAATCCTCCTTTGCGGTCGTTCCGCAACACGGCGGCTCCTTGCACGATGTCGATTACGCCGCGGTTCTCCGTGTCGGCGAAAGCAAACCCGCTGATGGCCGCCGAGACACGGATACCGGGTAGGAATTGCCCGGACTTGTTCCACGACACGAACGTCCCTTCGGGCGACGTGTACACCAGGTCGAGCCAGCTATCGTTGTTCAGGTCGGCCGCCGCAATATTGCGCGACTGCGCCGGGAGCGCGAGTTTCTCCGCCTTGTAGCTGCCCTGCAGCAGATCCCGATACAGAACCGCATTGCCGTTCGCGTACGTCACCACTACATCGAAGCCTTTGGTGTCAGGCAGAACGCGGAATACTGCCGCACTCAAAGCGTGTCCCGCTTCGAACGGAAACTCGACCGGTTGGAAGCCTGCTGGCCCCTGGTTCCGCAACACCACTTGCTTGTCCCCAAAGAGCATCAGGTCGAGATCGTAGTCGTGGTCAAAGTCAATCCAAGCGCAATCCTCGTACGCGCCCGAAGGCGTAGCTACGGCCTTCGGACTGACTTGCACCCCGGTCGGACTCACGATGCAGTAATCGGGTGCGCCGTCGTTGTCAGCGTCCCCTGCCCTGCCCGCCGGCATGGCTGCAGCCGCCGTTCGAACTGCAAACTTCAAGGCGGCGGGCGGCTCGGGCGCAGGCGTGTCCGCGGGAACGTCATAGATCTCGGCGTACAGGTTCCACTCGACGTCTTCCGGGATGGCCGCGCCTTCCTGCTCCTTCTTCAGAGCTTGAAAGATCTCCAGTTCCCGCTTGCCTTCATCCGTGCGGCCCGTCGTACGGAGGAGGTTGAACAACTGAAAATGCGGAGCCGCTAATGTTGGATCGAGCTTAGCGGCCGTGCGGAACTCCCGAATCGCGTCTTCGTTCCTACCTCCGAGTCGGTACACGGCGCCCAGGTTGTAGTGAGAAATCGCATCGTCCGGGACCAATTGGACCATGCGCTCGAACTGCTGAAGAGCCTTTACCTGCTCGCCTGCCTTCTTGTAAGCAATGCCCAGGTTGAACCAGGTATGCGGGATCGAGGGGTCCTGCTTCTGAACTTTGAGTAATTCCGCAACCCCCTCCGCGGTCTTACCGGCGCGAAGGAGTGCCAGTGCGAAGTTCAGCCGCTCCCGAGCGGACTTCGGCGATAACAGGAGCGCCTTACGGAACTCTTCTACCGCTTCGTTCTGGGTTGTTGGGTTCTCGTAGAACGCCTTGCCTAGATTGCGATGGCGTGCAAGCTGCTCGGCAGTGGCGCCTGGGCCTGCGGCGCGCATCAACACCAAGGCGAACAGCGCTACGGCCGCGAAAGCTGCAGCGATCCTCATCTACCCAAGTTTACGCCGGGCTTAGCCCTCAGTCGTCGGAGTGACACCCGCGGGTTCTGCCGCGGGCTCTTCCGGCTTCGCGTAATAGTAGCTGTGATAGTAGGTGTACTTGGAATACAGCTCGCCCCGACGCGCGCCATTGACGAT
>DASQDN010000259.1:0-4339 GCA_035634155.1 Bryobacteraceae bacterium
TTTGTGGCGACGATCAAGGTATAGATCCTGTCCAGGTCATCTGGGGAGAAGTAATCGATTTCGATGCGGCCGCGGGTGGCGTTCTGGGCGACGATCCGAACGCGCGTCCCGAGCGTCGCTTCCAGCTCTCGGGTAGCTGCCGCCACATTGGGGTCAAACGTTGGTTCATTTCCGCCGCGCTCAAGCGGCGCAGCTTCCCGCTTCGAGGTGACGGCTTGAATCAGGCGCTCCACTTGACGGACCGAGAGGTTCTCCGCTGCGGCGCGGTGCGCTAGGTCCTTCTGAAGTTCTTCTGACGGTAAGCCAAGGATTGCGCGGGCGTGACCCATACTGAGGCGGTGTTCAGCTACTAGTAATTGTATCTCTGACGGGAGACGCAACAACCTAATGAGGTTGGTTACCGTAGTGCGGTCCTTGCCTGTTCTTTGCCCGATTTCCTCGTGACTCATGCTGTGCTCGCGCGCCAGGCGATCCAGCGCCTGAGCAACCTCAATCGGGTTTAAATCCTCACGCTGGATGTTCTCAATGAGCGCGACTTCCAGCAGTCGTTCGTCGGCGAAATCCTGGACGAAGACTGGAACTTCCGAGAGGCCTGCCAATCGAGCGGCGCGCCAACGACGCTCGCCGGCCACCAATTGATAGCTTTCGCCAGAATGGCGGACGATGAGCGGCTGGATGATGCCGTTCGCGCGTATGGATTGCGCGAGTTCGTTCAGTCGGTCTCCGATGAAAACCGTTCGCGGTTGCACCGGATTAGGTTGGATGGCGTCGATCGGCAGGTGTTGAATTGACGGGGGTAGCGTATGTTCTGTGGCCGTGGGTACGGGGTTTTCCTTTTGCGGCAGTGTACGGGAAGGCAGCAGGGCTGAGAGCCCTCTACCTAGCGCTTTGCGTTGATCGGGACCTTTGCTCATTTTCCAGAATTTCTTTGGCTAGTTTGATGTAAGATTCAGCGCCCTTGGAGCGCACATCGTATAAAAGGATGGGTTTCCCATGACTGGGTGCTTCGGCCAAGCGCACGCTTCGCGGAATCACCGTCTTAAAGATCTCGTCCTTAAAGAAGTCAGCTAGATCGGCAGCAACTTGACGGGTAAGGTTGGTTCGATCATCATACATTGTCAATAAGATTCCCTCGATCGCGAGGTTGTGCTGGAACGAGTCTCGAATACCGTCAATGGTGTCGATGAGCTGCGAGATGCCCTCCAGGGCGAAAAACTCGCATTGGATGGGAATGATAACTTTGTCGGCGGCTACAAGAGCGTTCAAGGTAAGTAGGTCCAGGGCGGGCGGGCAGTCAATGATGACGTAGTGGTACTTGTCGCGCACCCGATCGACCTTGAAGCGAAGTCGGTTTTCGCGATCCGGTGCTTCGACCAGCTCTAAGTTTGCGGCAACCAGGTTTCTGTTGGACGGCACCAAGTCTAGGCCGTCAAACTCTGTCTTGACAATAATGTCGGAGAGTTGCGTGTCGCTGAAGAGGGCGTGATACGTAGTTAGTTGATCGGCGGTTTTAGCCACACCCACCCCAGTGGTTGCATTTCCCTGCGGATCGCAGTCAACGAGAAGAATCTGGAGATCGTTGGCCGCAAGCGAAGCGGCGAGATTGATGGCGGTCGTGGTTTTTCCGACGCCACCCTTCTGGTTAGCGATCGCGATTACTTTGGCCATATGGGAAAGCACTTCGATTGTATCGCGTTTGTCAGGATTAAGGTTTCACGTGGAACTTAGTTTTAGAGCGACACAGTTCGCGCTTGCATTGTGAAGGTTCCACGTGGAACTCAAGATCGAGCAAGCCGAAGATAGGTCTCCAGCACAGCCACCGCAGCGGGAGTCACCCCAGGAATTCGGCTCGCCTGACCTAAAGTTGCGGGTCGCACTCGACTAAGCTTCTCCTGAATCTCTCGCGAAACTCCCGGAATGCCTGCATAAGTGAACTCAGATGGAATCGCTCGCTCATCAGAGTCCCTTAACCGAGCGATATGCCGATCCTGCTGCTTGATGTACCCGCTGTACTTCGCCTCGGTCTCCACGGTTGTCGTCACTCCGGGGGCCACGGCTTCTCCCAATATCCCATCCACCCAACCGTCCAAAAGCCCTAAACGACTCTCCGGGCGACGCAGCCACTGGCCCACCGTAGGTCGTTCAGCGTCAACTTGCACCGCAACCCGAGAGTTTTCAAGGGCGGCAACCAGCTTATCCTTCTGAAGCTGCTTCCGCTGGAACAAAACCCATCGATCTTCTCTAACCAGACCCGCAGCCCGGCCAATTGGAGTTAGACGCTCATCCGCATTGTCAATACGCAAATGCAGCCGGAACTCAGCCCGCGACGTGAACATCCGGTACGGCTCATCAGCGCCTTTGCTAATCAGGTCGTCAATCAGAATGCCGGTGTATCCATCCGTGCGACTCAACACAATCGCATCAAGCGCACCCACGGACCGCGCTGCATTTAATCCAGCAACCAGACCCTGGCAAGCCGCTTCCTCATACCCGGAAGTGCCGTTAATCTGGCCCGCCAAGAAGAGACCTGGGATAGACTTAACCTCGAGCGAGTGGCGCAACTCACGCGGGTCGATCGCATCGTACTCAATGGCGTAGCCGGGCCGAATCATCTCCGCGCTGCCGAGCCCTTCAATTGACCCGAGCATCTTCTCCTGCACATCGACTGGCATACTAGTCGACATCCCGTTCACATACACCTCGTAGGTGTCCAGACCCTCCGGCTCCAAAAACAACTGGTGGCGAGCCCTATCCGGGAACTTTACGAACTTATCTTCGATAGAAGGGCAGTACCTAGGACCCACACCCTCGATCTGCCCACTGTACAGCGGGGAGCGAGCGATGCTGTCCGCTACAAGGCGCTTCGTAGCATCTGTCGTATAAGCAATGTGACACTGGATCTGCGGTCGGTCAATCCGGTCCGTCATGAAAGAGAACGGTGTGGGCACCGCATCACCGGACTGCGCCTCAAATCGATCCCACTGAATGGTTCTGCCATCGAGCCGAGGAGGAGTTCCCGTCTTAAGCCGGGTCCATTGCAGCCCTAAGCCCCGAAGTTGTTGGCCGAGTAGCTGCGACGAAGCCTCGCCGTTGCGACCGCAAACGTAAGTAGTATCGCCAACGTGTGCCAAGCCATTCAGAAACGTGCCCGTCGTAACAACTACCGCGGAAGCGTGCAGAATCCTACCATCCCGAAGCAGAACTCCTCGCGCGCGCCCATCCTCAACCTGCAAAGACGCTACTTCGGCCTGCAGAATGCGTAGATTGGGTTCGTTCTCCAGAATCTCCCGCATGCGAAGCCGGTACTGTTTCTTATCGCACTGTGCGCGAGGAGACCATACAGCCGGACCCCGGCTCGTATTCAAAAGACGAAACTGAATCCCAACCGCGTCGGTGAGCTCACCCATGATGCCGCCTAGGGCATCGATCTCGCGCACCAGGTGGCCTTTAGCAATCCCCCCAACCGCTGGATTACAAGACATTTGTGCGATTAAATCGATGTTCATCGTAATCATTGCGGTGCGCAGCCCCAGGCGTGCACACGCGCGCGCAGCCTCACAGCCGGCGTGGCCAGCGCCGACAACAATCACTTCATATCTTGATTGCATTGCAAACTACTGGTGTGCGGAGTACTGCTGCTGCGGTGGGTTTAGCTTGATCACGATCGTCTTCTCCTCACCTTCAATTTCAAAGGTTTGGCCGAACGTCTGGTAGTTCTTCGCGATCACCTGGATGCGGACTTTCCCTTCCGGCAAAGCGGGTACCTTTGCGACGCCCTCTTGGTTCGTCCGGACTTCCCACCGGGTGATAACCTTCTTCCCCAATTTGACGACAGAGCGGCCTTCTACAAAGTTCACAACCACGGCCGCCCGTTCCACAGGCCGGTCACCTAAGGTACGTACCTCGACCTTCAACTTCGTCATGACATCGTCCGCCCATGTGACGGACACGAACAGCATCGCAAGAGAAAGCAGCCGCGAGAGCATACCTATATTATGAGCGAACCTGTGGAAAACCGTGTAGACCTGTAGCGAAGTTAATCACGCGATATCCGGGAGCACAAAGCTGCGAGGCTTCCCAGCCGCCCGGGCCACGGCTTCGGCTGCCAGGTATCCACTTCGGACCGCCCCCTCCATCGTAGATGGCCAACCCGAGTTCACCCAGTCTCCCGCCCGGAACAGATTCGGCGTATCAGTTTCCACTCCAGGTCGTGCAAGACCCGGTCGCGCCGAAAACGTCGCGCGTAACTCTTTCACCACATGGAACTTCTCTACATTGGCCGAGCTCACCAGAGGAAAAAATTCTGCGAGTTCACCAAGCGCCAGCTCCAGTACCGCTC
>DASQDN010000260.1:0-5383 GCA_035634155.1 Bryobacteraceae bacterium
GGTTGGATAAACGTTCTGATAACGCTCCACGATGTTTATATCGATCGCTAGTCTGTCCCGACGTGGCGTGAGCTCGGCATAACGGCGAGCGATCTCGGAGTAGCGGTCGGGTCCAAGATGCCACACCGTGGCAGGATCTTCAATAAGGAACTGGAAGTCGTACTGAGAAAGCATGGGTAGAACGGCTGCGGCGTCCGCGCCAACCAGCTTTTTCATGCGCGTGTCGAACCGATCGTCGACATGCGTCAGCACGACGTCGAGATGGGGCTTGGACGCTCGGGTCTTTTCAACCTCGGCAAGCCACTGCGCCTGCATTCCCTTCGCCAGAGCAGCGCGCCAGTCCAGAAACGCGTCCAGATCGTTGGCGTCTGTACCTGGTTTTAGCAGATCAAGCGGATCCACTCCGGCAAACGCCTTGTACGATGCGCGAACATCAGCGTTCATAGGCGTGAAGCGAGCGGCATTAGCAGCCCCTTCCAGGGACTCGAAATACAACTCGGCCAGATTCACGCCATCCCAATCGAACCGGTTGATGAGGGCTCGTGTGGAGTCCGCCACCGCGCGGAAGCATTCCGGATTCTGGAGATTCATCAGCTTGCGCCAGTCCAGGTGCGCGTCCTGCAGCAGAGCGGTTTTCTCACGCCATTCGGGATGGTCGCGCCAGAACTGCTCGCTCACATGGGGCAACTCCAGCCAGGCGTACACATGGATGGCGCGCTTATGGCAGGCGGCAATCAGCTTTTGAAGATACGCATCGCGTTCGGCGTCCGGCTCGTTGTAGTGCCACGCTGCGACGTGCAGCGCCGCAATTCCCGCGTTGCGCCAGCGCTCGGCGAAGTAATCGACATCCACGCGCATGCGGTACGACGAGTCGAAGAAGGCCCACAGGTTGCGGGATGTGAGCGGCGGTGTGAGTCCCAGATCTGCGAGCGCTTGCAGTACATAGGGGAAGCGCTCATAACCGCGGACTCCGGGCTTGATCGCGAGCCACAGCACAGCCCCCTTGCCTCGGCGCAAACCCGCCATTAGCGGCGCGCCGGTCCATCGCTCCCGTGCGAAGACCCGCGCGTCGGCTGGAAGCGCGAAGATGGGCACTTCCTGCGCGGTTTCCCAAACAATCCCAAGCTTCGGTGTCCGTGCGTCCACGACGCTTCGAACCACAACGCGCTTCGCTGTCGCGTGTATGCCAAATGCCTGCGCTGCGGCCGACGCACCCTCAACGATGCCGAACCCGCCGCTCTGTATCTGTTCCCGAGCTACGGCGGGCGGAAGATCCGACGCCTGCGTCACCGACATCGCAACGGCCTCAAAGATCCCGGGCCAAGCTCCGGATTCATCTGTTAATAGCAGCACGGTCTGCGCGGGAACTCCGGCGCCATGCAGCGTTGCGGCGAAGACCAGGCTAGTGAGAAAACGCATACCAGAATCCAATGCGCAGGTCGTTGTAGCGGCGAGGGTACGGATTGTCTTTAGCGACGGTGTAGGTTCCTTGCAGCGCGTTCGCCGAAAACAAGATAGACTTCGGCGCGCCCGGAACGCGCATGCGGAATCCGGGGCCCTGCTCGGTCGTGTTCGCCCACGCCAGCCGCCGCGCATCGGTGGTGGCATTCCAATTCCATACAATCTGGGTCTGGAGCGGAGCCACTGTCCAACCGAACTTATTTTGTGAATATAGGAGCAGGTCATTCTCAAACCGGCTGAGAAAGACCACGTCTGCCATGGTCTCGCCGAAGAAACCGCTGCCGCGTTCTGACCCAAGTCCTCGTCCGAAGCCTCGCGAATACGATAGGCCACCACGGTAGTCGGGCCCGCGATTCTCCGCGTGAAGATAGCTGAAGGACCATCCCGCCTCGGCCCACAACGTCGCGCCACGCCAGGGCTGCCAGGACAGGCCGGCTCCCGGAATGGCAGCGCTCTCGGAAAGCCCTTGCGCGGTCGACGACACTCGTGGATCGAAGAATCTCCCACGCGTATCTCCTGAAAATCGCGTCGATACGTACAGACGTAGCGGCAATCGCCGCAACCGGTACTCAGTTTTCCACTGCGCGTACGTGAATACGTTATTCCATCGCGACGAATAGAAGGGCAGAGCCCAGCCGCCGGTGGTCACCCGACCTAATCCGGCCCGCAGATTGACATACGCGCGACCCGCCTCTGCCGAAATCGCCGGATCATCGCTGCGGCGCGCCAGGCGAAACCACTCGATCGCCTGCTCGTCATCCTTCAGCAGGTTGTAGGTCCATCCGAGCTTCAACATCACGTTGAAGTCAACAGGATCGTTCTCGTGAGCGATTCGCAGATACTTCAGTGCGTCTTTCAAATAACCCGCTTCCAAACTTCGAGCCGCCAGCCGTTTGGCCTCGCCCGAGGTTTGCGTGCGGGGTGTTTCCGGCCGTCTGCGAAGCGCCTTAGGCATGCCGAGAGCCTCCCGGACGCGGTCGGTGACCACCTCGTCGTCGGACGCGAGCGCGCGCTCGAGGAAAGGCATCGCCCCGACGGTGTCGTTGCGACTCAGCAGTAAAAAGCCGAGCTGGGCCGACGACAAAACATCCTTCGGATCCTGCTCGGTTATTGTACGGAACTGCCGTTCGGCGGCCTCTTTCCGATCCATTTCAAGAAAGAGGTAAGCGAGTTCGCGCCGGAGCGCGACGTTCGGCGAATCGAGCGCAAGCGCCGCCTCGAACTCATAGACGTACGGATATCGAGCGGGTAGATGCTCGCGAGCGAGTTCGGCGGTGCGGGGCTCAGCGCCGCGAGAAGCTGCCAGTAGCGCGGCGTTCGCGCGTTCTTCTGCCCCGGCAAGCTTCCAAAGGTCGCCGAGCGCGAGGAGGAGGTCGCGTCGCTCCGGTCGCAATCGCCAGGCGCGTTCGAAGTGGCGGGTTGCGGTTTCGAAGTCGTCCCGCAGGGCGGCGAGCCGGCCGAGTTCTTCGTGTCCACTGAAGTTGTCGGGTTGCAGTTCGACGGCTCGAGTCCATCGCTCGATGCCGGCGAGGAGTTCGGATTCGATGGCGGAGAAGGCACGCTCCGCGGTGGGATTCCCCTTCTGGCGGATGCGGTCGAAAACGCGGCGCGCTGCCGCCTGTTGTTTGGTTTCATGGCACAAAAAGGCGTATTCCATCGCGACGTGTTCGTCCTCTGGGTTCAGCCGCATAGCATCCCCGAACCGGTCGCGTGCGAGTTCGTTTTCTCCGACCTTGAGGTACGTGTAGGCCAGATCCTTCACGATATCGGTACGACCCGGCGCCAGCGAAGCTGCTTCCGCAAACTTCGCGATTGCCACGTCGTAATCCTTCGCGCGCAACGCCGAATAAGCCGCGTCCAGCGCCGCATACTCGGGTGCAGCCGCCATTGCGGTCAGCGCCAGGAGTCCGATCATGAATCGCCACGCACTCACTGACGATTAGTGGGGGCACGGCAGAGCTTCTCTCATTTCCGACCCGTGGACTGTTTCACAATGGCTAAAATCGGAGCTAATGTTCGCACCTGAGCAGCGCGAGAAGGTCCGAGCCGTAAGCTGTGGCAGCCCGAGTACATGATTAGTGGCGTTCGCGACCACGCTCTCGCGCTCGCATGCCTTCGTCGTGGCCTGCCTGCCGCGTGAACTCGATCGAGCGAGTTGGAGCGAGCTTTCACTGCGGTGCTCAATCGGCTCTTCGCCGACATTCAGCATGTCGACAAATTCCTCGCCAATCGGCTGGAAGTAACGCTAAAGGACATCGTCCGCGCTGATACACTGTCTCGACAGCGGAGCAGACATACGTGAAAACCAATCGACGCGACTTCTTGCGAACCCTTACTTCCTCAAGCGCGGCACTGGCCGCAAGCTCGTGGCTGCAGCCCTTGGGATATACCCAGACGCGCGGCCCTGCGCGCACCATCGTGAACCAGGCTCGCCATAAAGGTGACATGGACCGGCGTGTTCTCGGGGCTTTCCTCGAGCATCTTGGCCGAGCCGTTTACGAAGGCGTTTACGACCCCAAGTCGCCGCTCGCGGACGCGAATGGCTTCCGCAAAGATGTGCTGGCGGAAGTGAAAGCCATGAACGTGCCCATCATGCGCTATCCCGGAGGAAACTTCGTGTCCGGCTACAACTGGCTGGATGGAGTAGGCCCGAAGAAGGACCGGCCCACCGTCATCGAGCGCGCCTGGAATTCGCTCGAAACCAACCAGTTCGGAACCAATGAGTTCATCACCTGGGCCAAAGCTGTCGGAACCGAGCCGCTGCTCGGCGGCAACTTCGGCACGGATAGTGTCGCTCAGCAGGTCGCCTATGTCGAATACTGCAATGTCGACAAAGGCTCAAAGTGGAGTGACCTGCGGCGATCGCATGGTTACGAGCAGCCGCACAACGTGAAGTATTGGTGCCTGGGCAACGAGATGGATGGACCGTGGCAGATGGGCCACATGCCCGCGCGCGAATATGGCCGCAAAGCGCGCGACGCAGCGCGCCAGTTCCGCGTCCTCGATCCGAGCCTGCAGTTGATCGCCTGCGGATCGTCCAACACGATCCTGCCTACGTACCTGGTATGGGATCGCGAGGTGCTGGAGGAGTGCTATGACCAGGTCAACGCCATTTCCCTGCATAACTACTACGGGAACACGCCGCAACTGACCGGTAACAACGTCGGGCGCTATCTTGCAATGAACCTCGACATGGAACGCCAGATCCATGAGATCGGCGCTGTTGCCGACTACGTGCAAGGTGTGATGCGCTCTCCCAAGCGCTTGTGGCTGTCGTTCGATGAGTGGAACGTTTGGTACCGCGCGCGTGGCGGCGTATTCGCGAACGGCGAACGCAAGTTTGCGCCCCACCTGCTCGAAGAGGAATACAATCTCGAAGACGCTCTGCTCGTCGGTGGCTTTGTCAACACGCTGCTGCGGCGCTCGGATCGTGTTCGCGTCGGGTGCATTGCCCAAATCGTGAACGTCATCGCGCCGCTGATGACGAATCAGGAGAAGACGATCCGTCAGACGATCTATTACCCGTATGCCTGGGCTCTGCAGTATGCGCATGGCCGCGTGCTCGATCTCGAGGTGGAGTCCGAGGTTTATCCGATCCGGGCCGAAGGACTTCGTGCCGACTTCGCGCGGAATGAGCAGGTGCCATTCCTGGACGTGGTCGCGACCCACAATCCGAAGAACGGCGAGATGGCTCTCTTCATGCTCAATCGCGACACCACTCGGGAACGCGAACTGACAGTGAGTTGGCAATCTCCCACACCCTCGCGGGTACTGGCGTGTCAAACGATTACCGGGAAGGATCTGAAGGCGGTCAATACCTTCGACCAGCCGAACAAAGTCGTGCCGGTAAAGCTCGATGCTCCGCAAGCAGGCGCATCCATGACGTTCCGCCTGCCGTCCGGGTCATACACAGTGGCTCACC
>DASQDN010000261.1:0-5782 GCA_035634155.1 Bryobacteraceae bacterium
ATTTATGCGTGCAGCGGAGACATGGTCGTGGAGACGTGGTCAGTGATGGGCCGCTATCATGAGGCCTGAGGCGGTGAGCATCGCGGCACGCGTCGCGGACTTGAAGCCCACGGCTATCAATACGATCCTTGCCGAAGTACGAGCGTTACGAGCACAAGGCCGCGAAGTGGCTTCGCTGATGCGCGGCGAGCCCGATTTCGCGACGCCGCCGCATATTGTGGAAGCGGCCATGGCAGCTTTGGCCAACGGGCGGACATCGTATGCGGAGAATCGCGGTGAGGCGGGGCTACGTGAGGCGGTAGCGACAAAGCTCTCGCGCGACAACGGCGTGCAGTACGATCCCGCGACTGAGATCCTCATCACAGACGGCGCGACCCTTGGAATTCACTCTGTTCTCATGGCGCTGCTCGGGCCGGGTGACGAGATTCTGGCGCCCGATCCAATCTATGACGCGTATGATTCGCCCAGTCGCGTTGCCGGTGCCCGCGCGAATATTGTCCGAAGCACCCGAGGCGCTGGTGGACGATTTGCGATCGCGGTGGAGTCTCTTGAAGAAGCCTGCACTCCTGCGACGCGTGCGCTCCTGTTGAATACGCCGTGGAATCCCGTTGGCACGGTATTCACTCGGGCTGAACTGGTAAGTATCGTTGAGTTCGTCTTGCGGCGAAACTTAATCCTGATCAGCGATGAGATCTACGAAGCGATTACCTATGGCGAGCACAAGCATGTCTCGCCCGCGTCGCTGTCTGCGGAGATTCGCAACCGCAGCGTGCTTGTCAACAGCTTTTCGAAGACCTACGCCATGACGGGTTGGCGCCTGGGTTATTGTGCGGCGCCGGCTCACATCATCAGCGCGATGCTGCTGGTGTTGCAGCAGTCGAGCCGTGGGCCAGCAACGTTCATTCAGGACGCGGGAGCGGCTGCGCTCCGAGCTTCGCAGGAGTGCGTTGCCGAGATGCGCGCCGCGTATTCGCGCCGCCGCGATGAGGTGGTTAAGGCTTTGCAGGGGATCCCCGGCGTCGATGTTCTTGCGCCGGACGGGGGCTTCTTCGTGATGCTCGATGTGAGCCGCTTGGGCCGCTCTTCCAGCGAAATTCGAAAGCACCTGCTCGACGTCCACGGCGTCGCGGTAGTGCACGGGGCAGCGTATGGCGCATGTGGAGAGGGCACGCTCCGCGTCTCCTTCGCGACGGGCGGCGAGACGTTGACGCGTGGATTGCAGGTGTTGCGGAAAGGGCTGCAGTCCATATGAACCTGGTGTCGATCGCTGCGTCAGGACCGCTCCCGCATGCAGACGTGCGGCTGGTGGATACGGCTGCGATCGAGTCGGCGTTGCGTGGCGCTATCCAAGGCGAGGTGCGCTTCGACAAGGTATCGCGCGCGCTGTACTCGAACGATGCCAGCGTGTATCAGATCGAGCCACTTGGCGTAGTGATTCCCAAGACGCGTGACGACATCGTTCACGTCGTCGAGATTTGTCACCGATTCCGCTGCCCGTTGACGATGCGCGGTGGCGGCACCTCGCAGGCCGGGCAGGCGATCGGGGAAGGTATCCAGGTTGATCTCTCGAAGTATTACAACCGGATCCTTGAAGTGAATGTAGCCGAGCGTTGGGTGCGGGTACAACCAGGCATCGTGCTCGATGAGTTGAATGCGCAGCTCAAGGCGGACGGCCTGCGCTTTGCCCCCGACATCTCCACCGCTAGCCGCGCCACGATTGGCGGCATGATGGCAAACAACTCCAGCGGCGCGCGGTCGGTTCTTTACGGCAAGACGATCGATCACGTGCTGGAACAACTCGTGGTCTTGTCGGACGGATCCATCGTTGAGGTTCGCGAGCGCACCGCCGAGGAACTGCGATCGATTGCCGCGGGTGATTCGCTCGAAGCGGAATGCTACCGCACGGTGCAGCGCATCGGTCGCGAATGCGCTGACGAAGTGGAGAGCCGGTTCCCCAAGGTCCTGCGCCGGGTCGGCGGCTACAACTTAGATGAGTTTACGCCTGGCAAGCCAGTCAATCTTGCCAAACTGATGGTGGGCTCAGAGGGCACGCTCGGCGTCGTGCTCGAAGCGAAATTGAATCTGGTGCCGCTGCCGAAGGCGAAAGCAGTGCTTGTGATCCAGTTTCGAGAGACGCTGGGAGCTCTCGGCGCTACTCCCGTCATTCTTCAGCATGGGCCGTCTGCTGTCGAAGTGATGGACGGATTTATCCTGAGCCACACCAAGCAGAGCGCGGCGCTGGAGCGTGTTCGCCGGAGCTTCGTGGAAGGCGAGCCCGGCGCGCTGCTTTGCGTCGAGTTCTACGATGATGACGCGAGCCAGTTGCCGCACCGCCTCGATGCTCTCGAGAACGATCTGCGCGGGCGTGGCATGGGATATCACTTCCATCGCGCGATGGATCTAGCGGACCAGGCTCGTGTGTGGAGCCTGCGAGAGGCCGCGCTGGGGCTCTCGATGGCGATGAAGGACGATGCCAAGTCGATCTCGTTCGTCGAAGATACCGCAGTAGCGCCGGAGAGGCTGCGCGATTACATCGAACGCTTCCTCGCACTTCTTCGAAAGCACGGCACAACGGCCGGCATCTACGCGCACGCTTCAGTCGGTTGCTTGCATGTGCGTCCGGTGGTGAACCTCAAGACAGAGCAAGGTATCGCACGCTTCGAAGCGATCGCGAACGATGTGGCGGACCTTGTGGTCGAGTTTGGCGGGGCCTTATCGGGCGAGCACGGGGATGGGTTGGTGCGCGGTCCGTTCACCCGCAAGATGTTCGGAGCCAAGCTGTACGAAGCTTTTCGCACCATCAAGCGCACCTTCGATCCACATGGGATCTTCAATCCCGGCAAGATCGTCGATTCGCCTCCACTGACGTCCAATTTGCGTTTCGGCGCCGGATACAAAACGCCGAAGCCTTCGACCTTTTTCGACTACTCGGAATTCGGCGGCATGGGTGGAGCGGTGGAGATGTGCAGCGGGCTCGGGGTTTGCCGCAAGAAGATCGATGGCGCGATGTGCCCGTCGTACATGGCAACGCTTGAGGAAGCTGACACAACGCGCGGACGTGCGAACGTGCTGCGGCTCGCGATGGCGGGTCGGCTCGGCGAAGCAGGACTCGGAGATGAGGGCGTATATCGCGTCCTCGACCTGTGCCTGGAATGCCGAGCCTGTAAAGCCGAGTGTCCCGTGGGCGTTGATGTCGCGCGCTTTAAGAGCGAATTCCTGGCCGATTATTGGTCTCGGCACGGGACTCCTGCGCACGCGCGGCTGCTTGGTAGCGCGCACGAGTTGGCCCGCTGGGGGAGTCGGGCGGCAGGCCTTGCGAACTTCGTATCCGGATTGGCGTCAGTGAAGGCGCTGAACGAACGATTCCTCGGTGTCGATCGGCGGCGTGGTTTGCCTAAGTGGTCGCGGCGTACCCTCGTGGAACTGGCGGGGCGCAGGACCGCGTCCAATGCCGATGTGCTCCTCTTCAAGGACACGTTTACCAACTATTACAACCCCGAGGTGGGACT
The DNA here is from genome assembly GCA_035634155.1 of Bryobacteraceae bacterium. Taxonomy (GTDB): domain Bacteria; phylum Acidobacteriota; class Terriglobia; order Bryobacterales; family Bryobacteraceae; genus DASQDN01. The sequence goes on from DASQDN010000261.1 coordinate 3,510, forward strand.
CGCCGCCATCGACGTAATGGAGGCAGGCGGAACTCGCGTGGCCCTCGCTGCCAATGTTTGCTGTGGACGGCCGTTGATTTCGAAAGGACTGCTAGGACGTGCGCGCGAACGTGCTCGCGAGAACACAGAAGGGTTATACGAGGCTGCCTCGCAGGGGAAGAAGTTCGTCTTCTGTGAGCCAAGCTGCTTGTCAGCCATGCGGGAAGACGCTCCATCGTTGCTGCGCGGTGAAGAACAGCGCAAAGCTCACGTGATCGCGAACGCATGCATGCTTTTCGAGGAGTTCGTCGAAGGCGAACTGCAGGCCGGACGCATGCGTCTAAAATTCCGGGAAGGCACGCCGCCCATCTTGCTGCATGGGCACTGCCATCAAAGGTCGATGGGACTTGTGCCGGCGGCTAAGGCGCTGCTCACACGTATTCCCGGCGCGTCCATTTCCGATCCCGATGCGGGCTGCTGTGGGATGGCGGGTTCGTTCGGCTACAGCCGCGATCATTACGAGGTCTCGCGGCAGATTGGCGAGCGACGGCTCTTTCCCGCTGTTCGCAGCGCCGCGCCTGGCACATCGATCGTAGCGTCCGGTTTCTCCTGCCGGCATCAGATCAACGATTTCACGGGAGCAACTCCCGTGCATGCGGCCATTCTGCTGCGGAATCGTCTTGCGGCGGAGCCCAAGTGAGTCTCGCCGCAATCTCCCTGGCTGCACTCTTTGTTATCGTCTTCCTGAGCTGTATTACCGAATTAAACGTCGGCGTGCTTGCGATCGGCACGGCATGGGTGATCGGAATCTATCTGGGCGGGATGCCGGTGAACGATGTCGTTGCCGGCTTTCCGTCGCAACTCTTTCTGACACTCGTCGGGGTCACGCTCCTGTTCAGCCAAGCGCAGACAAATGGAACCCTCGATAAGGTTGCGCATAAAGCCGTGCGCGTGTGCCGCGGCAATGCGGGCCTGATTCCCGTGATGTTCTTCTTGGTCGCCGCAGCGCTTGCTTCCATCGGCCCGGGCAACATCGCATCCGCGGCCTTAATGGCTCCGGTCGCGATGTCTGTCGGAGCCCAAGCGAAGGTGCCCCCATTTCTGATGGCCATCATGGTGGGCAACGGCGCTAACGCGGGATCGCTATCGCCATTTGCTCCCACCGGGATCATCGTGAACGGCCTAATGAGCAAGATCGGTATGACCGGTCTGCACTGGCAGGTGTACGGCACGAATTTGCTTGCGCATGCCGGAGTTGCTTTCACGGCATATCTGCTTTTCGGGGGATGGCGATTGTTCGCGTCGGAGCAACGACAGGTGGACATCGGCGCCGACACGTCTTCGCTCGATCGCAACAACTGGCTGACGATCGCTGTCATTGTCGCCCTGCTGAGTGGAGCCATCTTCTTTCAAATCCAGGTCGGCCTCGGAGCGTTTCTCGCCGCTGGTGTGCTTGGGTTACTGCAGGCGGCCGATCACAAGGATTCGGTGAAACGCATTCCGTGGAATGTCATTCTGATGGTGACTGGCGTTACTGTGTTGATCGCTGTGCTCGAAAAGACGCAAGGCCTTGCGTTGTTTACTGAGCTGCTGGCGCGCATCGCCACCAAGGAATCCGTTACCGCGCTGGTCGCGTTCCTCACCGGATTGGTTTCGGCATACAGCAGCACGTCGGGCGTTGTGCTGCCCGCCTTTCTACCGACGGTTCCTGGGTTGAGCCAAACACTGGGCGCCGATGCCGTTGCGATTGCTTTCTCGATGAATGTCGGCTCGCACCTGGTAGACGTATCACCTTTATCGACGATTGGAGCCTTGTGCATTGCGGCTGCTCCGGCGGGCGTGGACGTGAAAAAGCTCTTCAATGCGCTGCTCGCCTGGGGGCTGTCGATGACGGTTGTGGGCGCGGTGGTTTGCTGGGCATTTTTCCGCACCTGAACGGCTGACTCAGCGGGGTTCGATTTGTTCTAGACTAAACCGATGGAGCCATGCCGCTCATGCGTCAAACTGCGTCCGTTCTAGCGCTGGCCGGGTTCACCTGCGTGTCGGCGATGGCAGCTGATAGCGCGGTGACAATCTTGCAGAAGAACTGCACTTCCTGTCACGGCGCCACTCAGATGTCCGGTTTCGATGTTCGAGACCGGGACGCCGTGCTGCGAGGCGGAAAGCGGGGGGCCGCGGTGACTCCCGGTCGTTCCGCGGACAGTCTGCTGTATCGGGCGGTGGCTCGCGATGGCGACTTGAAAATGCCGCCGGGCAAGTCGGCGTTGACAGCGGAAGAGATCGCAACCATCAAA
>DASQDN010000262.1:0-1781 GCA_035634155.1 Bryobacteraceae bacterium
GGGGAGTAGCTGTTAATGCCCTGCGGACGTCCGCGTCTCACGTATGTACCGTACTAACTGCAAACTGGCAGGGTGTTCGGCGTGTTACGCTGGATAGGAACGAACAAAACCCTTGTGTTTGCGTATCTTCCGGTGGGGAGCCGCATCGATCCGTGAAAAGAAAATGGAAAATTGCGCTGGTGATCGCCGGGCTGTTGATAGCCTCCGTCGCGGTGTTTGCCAGCATTAAGTACAACCAGCGGGGCATTGTCACTGTCCAGACCGGGAAGGTGGCTCGCCAGGATTTGGCGGCGCTGGTGACCGCGTCCGGTGAGATCAAGCCGCGCAACTACATCAACCTGGGAGCAAACACTATGGGCGCCGCCCGGATCACGCAGATCCTGGTGGTGGAAGGCGACCGAGTCAAGAAGGGCCAGGTTGTGGCTCGATTCGAATCGGTGCAGGCCGAGGCGGAAGTCGCCTCGCAACGAGCCGCCGTGGGAACCACGGTGGCCGAATCAGGAGCGAGCGAGGCCGCAGTGAGAGCCGCCGATGAAGCCATCAGCACGTCTCAAGCGAGCGTGGAGCGCGCCCGAGCGGATGTGGACCGCGCCAAGATCGAGTTTGACCGGACTGAAAAGCTTTGGAATGAAAAGCTTATCGCACGCCAGGATTACGACACGCGCCGCGCTTCCTTGATTGCAGCCGAAGCCGCAGTGAAGGAAGCCGTCGCTCGCGTCGAGCAGGAGAAGGCCCGTAAACAGCAACTCGCCGCGCAACTAAATGCGCAGCAGCGCCGAGTAACCCAGGTACAGGCTAACCTTCGCCGAGTTTCTGACGTCTTGGACAAGTACAACGTGTATTCTCCGATAGACGGTGTGGTGACGAATCTGCCCGTTCGAGTAGGGGAAACGGTGGTTCCGGGTATCCAGAACTCGCCGGCCAGTATGGTGATGACGGTTGCGGATATGTCACTGATCACCGCGGAAGTCAAAGTGGATGAAACCGACATTGTGAACGTTAAACTGGGGCAAACCGCCGACATCGCGGTGGACGCGATCCCGAACAAAACGTTCAAGGGCCGGGTGATTGAGATCGGCAACACCGCCATTCTGCGATCCACCGGTTTGGCCGCCTCGCAGAGCGCCGTATCGAGCCAGGAAGCCAAGGATTTCAAGGTCGTGATCGCGTTGAACGACCCGACTGAGGAAATTCGCCCGGGCTTGTCTTGCACGGCGAAGGTGACCACGGCGACTCGCACCAATGCTCTGAGCATCCCGATGGCGGCACTGACTGTCCGTCAGAAGGGCGACCTGGAGCCTAAGAAGGAAGGCTCGGTTGCGGCGAACACGACGCCGGATCCGGTAGCCGAAAAGGCCCGGAAGGAAGAAGTGCAGGGCGTCTTTGTGGTGAATGGCGAAAAGGCGGTTTTCCGCAAGGTGGAGACCGGCATCACCGGCGCGTCCGACATCGAAGTGACCAGCGGCCTGAAGCAAGGCGACGAGATTATTACCGGCAGCTACAAAGTGATTCGTACGCTGCGCAACGACGCAAAGATCAAGATCGACAACAAGGCACCCGCAAAAACGGAATCGTAAAGCATGGCAAACGCAGCAGTAGCATCGGCGCAGGAGCGCGGCGCAGCCCTCAAGCGCGAGAACATCGTTATCCGCACGTACGACTTGTGGAAGACGTACATCATGGGTGACCAGGAGATCAACGCTGTTTCGGGCGTTGATATCGAGATCAAGCGCGGTGAGTACGTCGCGATCATGGGGCCGTCCGGCTCGGGCAAGTCGACG
>DASQDN010000263.1:0-20817 GCA_035634155.1 Bryobacteraceae bacterium
CCGAGTACACCTGCCCCGTTGCATCGCCCGGAGCTTGAATCGAAAACAAGGGACCGGAATACACATCGCCGCTCTGAAAGGGCCCGGCCAACCCAAGCGCTGGCGCGAACAGAAAGCCGCCGGGAACCAGCGGACTCAACATCGGCTCAGCGCCGAAAGGACTATCATCGTCAAACGTCACCGAACCCGAGAACGACGCGGCGCCGCCTGGAGCGATCGTCTGAACTGCGTTGTCCACCACGAGCACCGGAGCGCCCTCGGAAGACATTGCGCAAAGTACCGCAGCCAACATCACTGTTGGACCTGCATACGGGTTTCTCCTCCGACGCACGATACCATGTTGGGAGCCCACGTGAAATGACCTATGACATCGCAATCGCAGGTGGCGGCATCGTAGGGCTCTCCACGGCCCTCGCGCTCACCAGCAAGTTCCCCCACGCGCGCATCGTTCTAATCGAGAAGGAAGACGAGTTCGCCCTCCACCAGACCGGCCGCAATAGCGGCGTCATTCACTCCGGCATCTACTACAAGCCGGGCTCGTACAAGGCATTCTTCTGCCGCACCGGCAACGCAACCATGGTGCGCTTCTGCCAAGAACACGGAATCCCTTACGATGTGTGCGGCAAAGTGATCGTGGCCGCAAACGTTGAAGAACTCCCCGCGCTCCACCGACTCCACGTGCGGGCCCAGGAGAACGGCCTCGAAGTCCACAAGCTCACACCCGAGCAGCTCAAGGAGCGCGAGCCTCACGTCCACTGCGTCAGCGCCCTGGTGCTGCCGTCGACCGGAATCACCAGCTTCAAGCAAGTGAGCCTCACTTATGCGCGGCTCGCCACCGAACGCGGCGCGACACTCCTCCGAGGCGCGCAAGTACTCAGCATCAAGACGACCGGCGGCGCCACACAAGTCCTCGAGACGACCAAAGGCGCGATTGAAACCAAGTTCTTGGTGAACTGCTGCGGCCTCCACAGCGATCGTGTGGCCCGCATGTCCGGAGCCGACCCGCAGGTGCGCATCGTCCCCTTTCGCGGCGAATACTATGAGCTCAAGCCCGACAAGCGCTACCTCGTCAAGCACCTGATCTATCCTGTGCCCAACCCGGCCTTTCCATTCCTCGGCGTGCACTTCACACGCATGATCGACGGCAGCATCCACGCAGGCCCTAACGCCGTACTCGCCTTCAAACGCGAAGGCTATACAAAAACGTCCTTCGACCTGAAGGACACAACCGAGACCTTCACCTACGGCGGCTTCTGGAGCTTGGCTGCCAAACACGCGGCATACGGATGGAGTGAGATGGTGCGATCGTGGAGCCGAAACGCGTTCCTGCGCTCCCTGCAGCGACTGATTCCCGAAGTGCAAGCCGAAGACATCGAGCCCTCAAACGCCGGCGTGCGCGCGCAAGCGCTCATGCCCGACGGCGGCCTCGTGGACGACTTCCTGTTCGTGGAAGGTCCAAAATCCCTGCACGTCTGCAACGCCCCCTCACCCGCTGCGACCTCGTCGATTCCCATCGGTGAATCCATCGCCGAACGCGTCGAAAAGGCTCTAGCGTAGGAACCGCGCCCGCGCCCTTGAGATGGTGAAAGCCCCTTACTGAGGGCGAGAAAGTGGAAGGAGAGGAAAGAAAGGAGAACCTACGAATGGCAGCGAGTCAACGCCGCTAAATTACGAATCACGCAACGCGCCGAATGCAACCGGGGCGTCCCCGGCTCAAACGCATCGCGAGCACTACCGAAAGTCACCACCACCTGCAACGTCTCGGAACTGACCGGGCTCAACGCCTCCTGCAGCTCACGTAACGTAATCTGCTGATCTTCGAAAGCACTCACAAGTTCATACACCCGCCGGCTCTCTGCATTCGAGACGATTTGCATAACGAGGATTTAGATGTATTATAGCATACACCGCGTTTGCGGTGCCCTCAATCATGCAGAAATCCCCCTCCTAACGGTGAGTCCGTCCGCCCCCACTACGCCGCCATCATCGGTTTTGCACCGCCAGCGAAACGCGTGTGACAGAATCTCAAACTATGCGCCCAATTCGACGCGTCGCCGTTCTCGGAGCAGGAACCATGGGTTCGCGCATCGCCGCCCATTTTGCGAACGCCGGCATTCCATCCCTCCTCCTGGATCTCACCCGCGACCACGCCAAGCAAGGCATCGAGGTAGCACTCAAAACCAACCCGGGCGCATTCTTCACGCAGGCAAACGCAACCTTAATCACTCCCGGCAGCTTCAACGAGGATCTACCCGCGATCGCCGACTGCGACTGGATCCTCGAAGCCGTCACCGAGAACCTCAGCATCAAACGTGACCTTTGGACACGCGTTGCAGCCATCGCCCGCCCAAAAGCGATCCTATCCACCAACACCAGCGGCATTCCCCTCGCGCAGATCTGCGAAAGCTTTGCCCCCGGCTTTCGCGAGCGCTTCCTCGGCACGCACTTCTTCAATCCGCCGCGCTACCTGCATCTCGCCGAGATCATCCCCGGCCCTGCTACCGCTCCCGAACTCCTCCACGCCGTCTCCACCTTTTGCGATCTCCGTCTCGGGAAAGGCGTCGTACCTTGCAAGGACACGCCGAACTTCATCGGCAATCGCATCGGCGCCTTCTACGGCTCCACAACCTACAAGATCACCGTCGAAGACGAGTACACGATCGAAGAAGTGGATGCCCTCACCGGAGCCCTCATCGGACTGCCAAAAAGCGCCAGCTATCGCCTGCTCGACATCATCGGCCTCGACATCTGGGCGCACGTAGCCTCCAACCTTTACGACCTGGTGCCAAACGACCCCTGGCGCGAGCGCTTTCTCCCACCCCCGTTCCTCCAACAAATGCTGGAACGTAAATGGCTAGGCGAAAAGTCAGGCCAGGGATTCTACAAGCGCGTCGGCCCCGCGAAAGATATTCACGCCATCGACTGGAAAACCCTCGAATATCACTCTGCCGCCAAGCCCAAGCTTCCTACCGTCGAAACCGCGCGCCTCATCGACAACCTTCCAACGCGCCTGCAGACACTGGTCGCTGCGAACGACAGGACAGGCAACTTCCTGTGGAAGCTGTTTAGCGATGTCTTCCTTTACTCCGCGGCCATGATCCCGGAAATCTCGGATCGAATCGTCGAAATCGATCGCGCCATGCGCTGGGGCTACGCCCACACCTGTGGACCGTTCGAAACATGGGACGCGCTCGGCTTCCCGCGAACCTGCGACCGCATCGAAGCCGAGGGCCGAGCCCTCCCTGACAACATTCTGCAAATGCGACGCAGCGGCGTCCAATCTTTCTACAAGCAGGATGCCGCCCGCACGCAATACTTCGACCTCATCAACCTCGGCTACAGCGAACTCGAAACGAGGCCCGGCATCGAATCGATAGCCGTCCACAAGCGCGCCAAAGGAGTAGTGAAATCCAACCCCGGCGCTTCGCTCGTCGACATCGGCAACGGCGTTCTCTGCCTGGAGTTCCACTCCAAGATGAACTCGCTCGGCGACGATGCCGTGAACCTGCTCTTCGCCGGACTCGAAGAAACCGAGCGCAGCTTCGAGGCTCTCGTCATAGCCAACGAAGGGGAAAACTTCAGCGTAGGCGCGAATCTTATGATGGTGCTCCTCGCCGCGCAAGATGAAGAATGGGACGAGCTCGACCTTGCGGTCCGTCGTTTCCAATCCGCGAGCATGGCCCTGAAATACGCAGCCAAACCGGTCGTGGCAGCGCCCTTCTCGCGCGTCCTCGGCGGCAGTTGCGAATGGGTCCTGCACTCAACGCAAGCCCAAGCCTCAGCCGAACTCTACATGGGACTAGTCGAGGTTGGCGTCGGCCTTATCCCCGCCGGAGGCGGTTGCAAGGAACTCATCCTCCGTCTCCGCGATCCGCGCAGAATCTTCGAACTGATCGGCATGGCAAAGGTTTCCACCTCCGCCGAAGACGCCCGCAATCTCGGACTTCTCCACAAAGCCGACCGCATCACCATGAACCCCGAGCGCCTGCTCCACGACGCCAAAACATTAGCTCAATCTCTTGTCGGGAGCCACAGCCCTGGCCAACCACGTACCGACATCAAAGTCTCCGGGGACGCCGGCTACGCCGCAATGAAGCTAGCGGCCTGGAGCATGCGCGAAGCTGGCTTCATCTCCGAGCATGACTACGTCATCGGAGAAAAGCTCGCGTACATTCTCAGCGGCGGCCGAGGCCCCGGCGAACCCACCGTATCCGAGCAGCATCTTCTCGACCTCGAACGCGAAGCATTCCTGTCCCTCTGCGGCATGCGGAAAACACAGGAGCGCATCCAATACATGCTGAAGAACGGCAAGCCCCTGCGCAATTAGCTACCGCGCAAACTTCCAACCTTCGGCGGTACACGTCATGGGCAACTCACCCGGCCGCCCACCCTTCTCGCCGAACGCGTAGGACTTCCCATCGAATTCGCACCCGGTCGGCCGTGGCGCCGGCTTCTGCGCAAGCAACCGGACCAGGCGGTTTTTCGCTCCATACTGCGTGCCCCAATCCTGCTTATCGAGCGTATCCTCGTACTGAATCACACGGAATCTCGGCCCGCCGAACACCTGCAACAGCTCGTTGTCTTTCCAATGCTCTCCGAGCACGCGCAGGAAACCCGTGTCGGCATGGAAGCTTTCAATCAACACCAATCCGCCGGGCCGAAGCGACTCGAAGATTCGATCGGGCAATGCGCGTACGCCCATGTACGTCAACACGATCAAATCCCACTGCTCGCGGCCCCAATCGAACTTCTCCGACGTAGTCACCAGCGCCGTCAGCTGAAGCTTGCGAGCCGTCGCCTCTTTCTGCGCAAGTTCCACACCCACGCGAGACGGGTCGAACCCCGTCACCTCCCAACCTTTCGATGCCAGGTACAGCGCATTCCGACCCTGCCCCATCCCCACATCCAGCGCCTTGCCCGGCTTCAACCCGGCAATCATCCGAACTAAAAATGAATTCGGCTGCTTGTTGAAAACGTCGCCCTCATCGCCGCGATAAAACCCGTCAAACGAGTAATCCTGCGCCAGGGCCGAGCCCAGGCACAACAAGGCCAAAGCGACAAAACGCATAGCTGATTCTAATCCGAGAAGAACCACACCGAAGTTTGATACGGGGACATGTGCCTCTCTACACCTCATCCGCAACTACACGCAATGCGCGTGTCCCCCATCCAAATACGCCACCCGAGACGCAGCGCTTGCACATTCAGAAAGATTCCACCACAATAGTTGCAGGAGAAAGATGCGAAGCGCCCGCACCGTCGCCAGGCCGATCCCCCAGGACACACGCTCACCCGCCGCCCAGCGCACCCTCACCCGAGCCGTCCTCAATGCCGCCGAACTCCTCGCCGTCCCTCAAGCCGAACTGGCGACTATCCTCGGCGTCAGCGCCGCCACCGTCTCCCGCATGGCATCCGACCGCTATCTCCTGCAGCCCGACCGCAAGGAATGGCAACTCGCCGTACTCTTCGTGCGCCTCTTCCGATCCCTTGACTCCATCACCGGGGGCCGCGACGAGCTGTCACGAGCCTGGCTCCGCGGCCACAACCACGCGCTAGCGTCCGTGCCCGCAACCCTCCTCGGCGACATCGAATCGTTTGTCCGCGTCATCCACTACCTCGACGCTTCCAGAGCCGCCGTCTAGCTCCTGGTCCGCCGCCGCAATATCAACGCAAACACGCCGCCTAGCGCCAGCAACGCCGACGAAGGCTCCGGAACAACATTCACGGCAAATGTTTGCGTGGCGAGAAGGTCAAAACTCGTCGGAGTATCCCCACCGAGCACATTGAAAGTCCCCGCATACAGCCCCAGCGCGGCCCCTCCAGGAATCATCACGCTGAACAGCGGGCCCGAAGCGGTACCGAACGGCGCAAGACTCGCAGGCAGCAGGAAGAACGCCGAATCGTCAACACCGCCGAGCGGGAACGTACTCGAAAAGCCGTTCAAGTACACCGTATCCACGCCGGTATTCTCGATCGTCCCCGTAAACGTCACCACATCGCCAGGCTCCGCCGATTGCAACGACGAATCCAGTGTCACCTCGATGCTCGCCGACCACACGGGCGCGGCAACCAGTAACATCGCCACAGATAGCTTAGCTAAACTCGGCATCAGGTTCATCTTCTCGATCCTCCGTTTGAGTCACAGACCTCACGGCAGCGTCACCCGAGCCGAGCCCGAGAACGTACCGCCATCGTACGCGCCATTCACCCGCAGCACCGTCGAACCTCCCGGAGCGCCGGCCGAAGCAGCGAATCGAATCACTGCGGACGCCGATGCCCCCGGAGCCATCGTACCCAAGTTCGGCAGCGGTGACGTGATCGTCGCGGCCGACCCCAACTGCGCCGACGTCAGTCTCACGTTGGGAGCCGGAGCCGTGCCGTCGTTTCGCACTGTCACCGTCGAAACATATTGACCCGTCGCCGTGTCCCGCGTGGTCTGCTGCGTCACGATCAGATTCACCACCGGCTGCGTCACCGCGCGTGTGCTCCGCACCACGAAGTTGTCCACCGCGACGCCGCACACCGAGCCGGGCCGTACGTCCGCGCAAGTAGCGATCGAGTCCTGCGTGTATTCAAACCGGAACTGCACACGACTATCCGCCATCCCCGGCAGCAGGATCCGAACCCGCTGATAGCCGCCCGACGGGCCGGCCCAAACCGACATGTCTTCGAAATAGTTCGGATCGCTGCTGCGCGGCAAGTGCTTCGGATAGTGCTGCAGCGGACCCGTAGTGAACTCGCGCTCAAAGGCTTCTGCGAGCACGCTTCGCAGCGTCCGCCCCGGCGTCAGGTCCGTCACTCTCAGGAAGAATCCGTCAAACGCATACACGCGGAAGGGCGGGAAGTCTTCCGTGTCGTAGCAAACATCGAACTCCACTTCCACCAGGCCTGCATCGCCCGGAATCGTGACCGCCGGCGAGAACAGCCGCTCCCATCGCGAGTTCGACCCGCCCGGAGGCGCGTTGTCCGCGTTCGGCTGAAATGCCTTGTTCGATGCTCCGCAGAAGGTGCGGTTCGTCGTCCACTGCACGGTGTTATCGCCTGCTCCATGCACGCTCGCCCAGCCTGCGGGCAACGTGCCGCCCGTAGCCGATTCGAAATCTTCAGACAGCAGCGTCGTCTTCACGATCGTGCCCGTCTCCAATGTGCGCCGCAAAGCCACCACGCCGGACACTGAGGTCACATTCAACACCAGGTCGATCGGAGTACCCGGAGCAAACCCCGGTGCAACCTTCAGAACAAAAGCGGGACTGTTTGTTGCCGACCCGCCTTGCGCGATGTTCCCGTAGGTGCCCGCTGCCTGCGTGATACTCACCCCCGGCGTCGTGGTTGACAACACCGCCGTCACGCCCGACACCATGCCCGCATACAGCGGGTTAGTGGCAAAGTTCCCGACCGGCAGTGTCAGGTTGATCGTCTCATTCTCATCGATGAAGCCATTCCCACCCGAATCGGTAAACGTCGTCGGGCCCAATACCAACCCTAGACGAGGCGGCGTCGCTGCCACCTTGGAAAATGCAACGTCCGGCGTACGCATCTGCGTCGATGGCTGGCCATCGGTGAACACCTGTGGCAGCGTCACCGCATACGCCGCATACAACGTGCCTTGCTGAGCCACCGCCTGGTTGTAATCGCCCAGATTGGGCTGTGTCGTATCATTGCCCCAACCCGCCTTAAACGAACGGCCCTCCAGATCCGCCGGACGGCTCCACGTCGTCCCGCCATCATCCGAGTATTGAAAACTCACCTGCGTCAAGTGCCCCGACGACGCGATCCCTTGGTCGAAATAAAACACGTTGACGCGACCCGTTTGCCGGTCCACCGTCACAAACGGAAACCATTGGGCGCGATCGTTCCCCGGCCGTGCATTGAGTAAACTCGCCGTACTGAACGTCAGACCTCCATCCGTGCTTCGCCGGAACGCGACGTCCGCCCCGTCCAGACTGTTGTTATTCGAGTACACGGCATATACGGTCCCTTTGTATGGACCCGTGGAATTGTCCACCGCAATCGACGGATTCTCATTCACGCGGTCATTCCCCAGCACCTGGTCCATCACCAGAAAATTTCCCGTAATCTCTGTCGGAGCGCCCCAGGTAGCGCCGTTGTCCGTCGATCGGGCAAACCCGATGCGGCGCGTGAATGCCCCCGTGCCGCTGCGCACCCAGGCGATGTATGCGTTGGGGCTTCCTTGCCCGGCGAACTGCACCGACGCACCCTGCCCATCGCGATCCATACTGGACACCACTCGCCGCGGCGCAAACGTCGGATTCGCCGACAAAATGTTGTCGGTGTAAGTGGTCAACATCTGCACAAAAAACGGCGTAACCCCCGAAAAGTTCGTCCATCCGATCAGCACGCGACCCGTGTCCGGATCCACGTCCATCAACTCCTTGTCCGCCGCGTCCAGTCCGCTGAAGCCCGGATCCACCGAGCCGCCTGGATTCGTCGCAGGCGTTACCTCGAAGGGACCCGTCCATGTCTTACCGCAGTCCGTCGATCGATGGATGCCGAGCGTTTGATCGATGCCGTCATTCGCATTTGCAGCCACCAGGATGGAGGCGTAAATGAAGTTGCAGCCGCCCAGATATTTCACATCGGGATCGCCGTATATCTGAGGAAATCGGAGCCCGGCTACCGTTCGATCTCCGGGGGAAGGCAGTTGTCCTCCGTCCACGAAAGTCAGTCCGCCGTTGTTTGAATACATGTACCCGGACAACGACACCGGGTCCCTGGAAAACCCGCGAAAGTCATTAAATCCGATGACGATATTCTGCCCCGTGCTGTCCACTGCGATCGACACTTCCGATTGCGTCCCGTTTGGGATCGGTCCGATGGGCGTGCAACGGAAGTTCCCATCGGCGCAATCGCCCGTTCCTGGCACGGGCTTGGTGGTGCGCGCTCCTGCTCCCGCCCTTGCGGCGTTCACGGCCGCTATGGCTCGCCGCGCCATCGATCCCATCCCAGAGAGCCCGGAATATCGGTCCGTGTCCTTTACGTTCTGCCCGTAAATGTGGTTACTAACGGCTAAACCCGCAATCGTCAGGGCTAATACGTACCGTCGCATCGCGCTTACCTCCTCAGCGTCAAAAACATACCACAGGCGATAACAATTCCCAAGAAATTTTCTTCCATTACTTTTGTAACTTTCGTCTTTACTCTTTTTACCGTGACACGGTGATACGATAATCCGATGGAAAACGCGGACGCGCACGCCCGGCAAGTGGAAGAATGCAGCGCCGCGCAATCGCCCGCCTCCCTCAAGCTCTGGCGAGCCGTTGAGGCGCAACATGTTGTATCCACCTTGCGGCTAACCGGAAACGACCCCGACGCCCAGGATCTTCTCGAGCGGCTCATCGAAGAAAGCAAACCGCCCCTGCCGGTCGAAGCCGCTGGTTTGGATTACCTGCTCGCGACGCCCTTTCGCTATCCGCCCCGCACCCACGGCTCGCGATTTCGCGCCATCACCGATCCAGGTGTCTTGTACGGAGGCATGGAGCGCCGCACCGCCTGCGCGGAAATGGGCTATTGGCGCTGGCGATTTGTCACCGACAGCGACGGCCTGAAGGAAATTGCCGCTGCCCCTCAAACCCTCTTCCAATCCGGCGCGCGCGGCTTGGCCGTTAACCTTCAACAGCCGCCATTCCACCACCGCGAATCAGAGTGGACCAGACCCAACGACTACGGCCCGACTCAAGCCATCGGCCGTGCCGCGCGAGAAGCGGGAGCGGCGCTGATTCTTTATCGGTCCGTCCGCGACCCCGAACCCGGCGTCTGCATCGCCGTCCTCCACCCCGGCGCCCTGCGCCCAAGGCGCCCCCTCGCGCAGGAAACTTGGCATTTGACCGTCACACCCGGAGGAGCCATCTGGCAGCGCCAATCGAACCGCTTTCATTTTCGATTCACCTAGTTAAGATTCATCCGCCTGCCGCGTGATAAAGAAGAGCAATCTTCCTGGATGCGATCACCAGAAAAGCCCCCCATACCCACGCCGACCGCAAACGGGGACAGCACCCGGACCCCAAACAACCTGCAAGGTACGCGCCCCTCGGCGGGCTGTCCCCATTTGCGCCCCACACGCGGCCTCGACTCGTGGTGGCTGGATTTCAAGCTCGGGCTTCGGATGCTGATCAAGTATCCGGGTCTGGCGCTCGTCGGAATCTTCGGTATTGCGGTCGCGGTTGCCATCGCCACCGGAGGATTCAGCGTCATCTACGGCAACTTCATCGAGCCCTCATTGCCTCTTCAGGAAGGCGATCGAATCGTCTCGATCGAGCTCTGGGATTCGCCCGCAAGCAAGCCCGAACGCCGCATCCTGAGCGACTTCCTTCGCTGGCGAGAAGAGCTGAAGTCAGTCCAGGAAATCAGCGCATTCAGAAACGCCACCCCCAACCTGATCGCTCCTGGAGGGAAGACCGAAAGCATCCGGGTGGCCATGATGACCGCCTCTGGATTTCGCGTTGCGCGCGTTCAGCCGCTAATCGGCCGCCTCTTCACCGACCACGATGAGCGCGAAGGCGCCGCGCCGGTGATCGTCATCGGCGAGACGGTCTGGCGCAATCGCTTCGCCGCCGACCCCGCGATCCTTGGTCGCACTCTCCAACTCGGCGCCGTCGTCCACACGGTCGTCGGTGTCATGCCCGCAAGCTTTGCCTTTCCCGTCAACCACGATTTCTGGGCGCCGCTCCGCGCCTCCATGACAGCCGAGCCGTTGACCGGACCCGAACTGATGGTCTTCGGCCGCCTCGCCCCCGGCTCGACGATCGAAAGCGCACGCGCCGAACTCAACACGGTAGGCCGTCGCCGAGCCCGGGAGCTTCCGAAAATATACGCTGAGTTGCAACCGCAAGCGATGCCGTACGCGAACCCGTTCCTTGGCATCCACGGCCCTGGCGACATCATGGGGCTCCATGCTATGAACGGCCTCATCATCACTCTGCTCGTGCTCGTCTCGTTCAACATCGCCATCCTGGTATACACGCGCACAGCGATGCGGGGCGCCGAAATCTCCCTGCGCACGGCTTTGGGCGCGAGCCGTGGCCGCATCGTAGCCCAACTCTTCATCGAAGCCTTAGTCATGTCAACGGTGGGAACCGCAATCGGGGTTGCCATAGCTGAGTTTGCGCTCCGTCAACTCGCCGCAGCCACGCTGCACGTGGCAGCCGATCTGCCTTTCTGGCTGTCGTTCCATCTCTCCGGGAAAGCAGTCCTGTACGCGGCCCTGCTAAGCGTGCTCGCAGCAGCCATCGTGGGCGTCGCGCCCGCTCTCCAGGCGACAAGACGCGAACTCAGTAGCAAAACCAGAGTCGTCGGAACGGGCAGTTCTGATCTGCGTCTCGGATGGATGTGGACAACGCTCGTCATCGCGCAGGTCGGCTTCGCCGTGGCGCTCCTGCCCGGAGCAGTCACCGCGACGGTAGACAATCTCCGCTCCGAACTCATCGACCGCGGATTTCGGTCCGAAGAGTTCCTTACAGCTCAACTCGACATCGACCCTGCCCTAAGCACCGCCGACCTCTATACCGGCCGCCATACAGAACTGGCACGACGTCTCCAAGCCGACCCGCGCGTCTCCACCACCACCTTCGCCACGGCCATTCCCGGCGACGAACCCGACACAGTGATCGATACACACGCGCAGCAATCGGGCCACCACGTCCGCGTCAATCGCGTCGACGTCAACTTCTTCGGCGCCTTCGAAGTCCCAATCCTTGCCGGCCGCGCGTTTCAGCCCTCGGACGCCGAGTCACCGACATCGCAAGCAAGCGCAGTCATAGTCAATCACTCCTTCGCGCAACGCATCTTCGGAGGCGACGCGCTTGGCCAACGCGTCCGCTATGCGCAAGCGAGCGACCGTTGGTATGAGATCGTAGGCATCGTTCCCGACTTCCCCGCAGGCGTCAGCCCAGGAATGAACGACTCGCCGCTCAGGATGTACCACGCCATAGCTCCAGGCCAAGCGCAGCCGCTGAATATCATGCTCCGCATGCGAAGCGCGAATCCTTCAGCATTCACCCAGCGCCTGAACGAGCACGCCGCAGCAGTCGATCCCGACCTTCAGGTGCGAAACATACAAACCCTGGAAGAAGCTCTCCGTAAGGAGCAGTGGATCAGGCGAACGGAAGCGGCGGTGCTTGCGGCCATCTGCGCGAGTGTGCTCCTACTGTCATCGGCCGGAATCTATGCCCTCATGGCGTTCACCGTATCCCAACGCCGCAAGGAGATCGGCATTCGCATGGCGCTCGGAGCCGACCGGACGCGCATCGTCGCCGGCATCTTCTCCCGAGCCTTCGCTCAACTCGCCACCGGAGCTGTCTTGGGAATGGCGATGGCCGCTCAGCTCTGGCAAACCTCCAACGGCAACGTCCAAAGTGATAAATCGCTAGTCCTAGCGGGCGTCGCCATCTTCATGATGGCCGTAGGCTGCCTGGCGGCCCTAGGACCTGCCCGTCGATGCCTCGCGATCGAACCGACCGAAGCGCTGCGCGAGCAATAACCGACAAAACCAACAAATCGAGGCCAGAAAACCACATCGCGGTGCTATACTGCTCAACGGAATTCTGAAAAGGAAGGATATAAGAAAATGAAAACTCTTCAAAAACTTTTAATGACCGGAGTGCTGGCCACACTCGCATTCGCCGCCGACGTCGACGGAACGTGGAAGGCCAAGTACGAGTCGCCTGACGGGCAAACACGCGAAAGCACGTTCGTCTTGAAAGCAGAGGGCGAGAAGCTGACCGGCACGATGAAAAGCGGAATGGGTGACGCCCAAATCCAGGACGGCACAATCAAAGGCTCTGACATCGCCTTCAGTGTTCTGCGCAACTTCGGCGGCAACGAAGTTCAATTCAAGTACGCCGGAACCATCACCGGCACGACTATGAAACTGAAAGCCACCGCCGGCGACCGCCAGATGGACATCACCGCCACCAAGCAGTAGCCAACACCACGCATCAAGGCCGCTGCCCCGCAACGAGTCGCGGCGGCCTCACCTCGCAGCCGACGCCCTCACAACTGCCCCCGGATCTCCGCTGAAAAGCTCCACGCGAATCTCACTGCCGCATTCTCCCGTCGCTATGCCCCTTTACCCTGCGCGACCGCAGCGCAACTCGACCGGATTTGATCGGAGTCAGCAGCGCATTGAACACTGGTTCCGACTGCACCACATCCTTCTTCAACTGCTCAGCGTGAACATCAACGGGAGACGGATTGTCCATCACGAACACAGCCGCCTTCCGCGCCTCAGGCCGACCCCGCCATGAGATATACGTAGCGGATCGCCGAATTGCCTCGTCCAGCCCTTAAAACCGCCCGCATATCTGAGGACAATTCCAATTCAATCTGGTAGTTATATGCAAACGTCACGACAGCGATCGGATCCGAAGGCCGCATGGATGACAGGCTGATGCGCCATCCGTCGCAAGCAGTTCTAGCCATGCTTACAGCTCCCGCTCGTATCCAGCACCAACAAAACATCGAGCGGTTGCTCCTCGGCAGCACGCCAGTCACTCGCATCTGGGCGCCGCCCCGGCTCACGATAAGTCGGAAGGCGCCAGCCCCAGCACTGCCTTCCCGTCCTGTGTCCGACTGAAACACAGGCGCGCTGCTTTCAACATGCAACAGTGTTATCGAAAGCACAATCGCGGCGAGTATGGCGCTATTATATGAAGTCATCGCCGGCTCGCCTAAACTGGGGAAAGCAGTCTCAAGTGAGCCCCATCGAACTTCTCCAACGCGAAATCACGAGTTGCACGCTGTGCAAGCGCCTGGTTGACCACTGCCGCTCGGTCGCCGTAACCAAGCGCCGAGCTTATCGCGACCAGGAATATTGGGGCCGCCCCGTCCCCTCCTTCGGCGACCCGAACGCGCGGCTCCTTATCCTCGGCCTCGCCCCCGGAGCCCACGGCGCGAATCGTACCGGCCGTATGTTCACCGGCGACAGCTCCGGCGATTGGCTCTATAAAGTTCTCCACGCCGCCGGTTTCGCTTCGCAATCCACCAGCCGCTCTTCCGACGATGGCCTCCAACTGCACGATGCCTACATCACCGCGTCCTGCCACTGCGCGCCGCCCGACAACAAGCCCGCCACCGAGGAGGTCGCCCGCTGTCGCACGTACCTGGAACACGAGCTCGACATCCTGCCTAACGTGCAAGTGGTTGTAGCGCTCGGCAAGCTCGCTCATGACAACTACCTCACCGTCCTCAAAGACCGCAGAGCCATAGCCACCCGAGCCGCCTACCCGTTCGCCCACAACGCAACCCACGCCACCCTCGCGCCGGTGCTCATCGACTCCTATCATCCGAGCCAGCAAAACACCTCCACCGGGAAGCTAACCGAATCCATGCTCCTCGATGTCTTCCGCAACGTACGCAGCCGATTCCGATGAGATACTTCACCGAAGACGACGTTCTCCGATTCCTGCCGATGCCCGCTGCAATCGAAGCACTTCGGCGAGCCTTCATCGCTTACGGAGAAGGGAAGGCGCAGAATCAACCACGCCGCCGCCTCATTCTCCCCGGTGGCTCGGTCCTGCACTCGCTCGCCGCCAGCTACGACGCGTGGTTTGGAACCAAGGTCTACTCAACGCACGTCAAGCACGGCGCGCACTTCACGTTCCTGCTCTACGACGCGGCAACGGCCAAGCCGCTCGCGCAGTTCGAAGCCAACCATCTCGGCCAGATCCGCACCGGCGCCGCGACCGGGTTGGCCGTTGACCTCCTCGCCCCACGCCGTCCCTTAACCGTCGCCATCATCGGCGCCGGATTTCAAGCCCGCACCCAACTCGAGGCTCTGCGATCGGTACGTGACATCAAGGAAGCCCGCGTGTGGAGCCGAAAGCCCGAGAGCCGTGAGTCTTTTGCCGCGGCCATGCAGGCCAACGTGGCGTCGTCTGCCGAAGCCGCTACCGAGGGAGCGGACGTGATCGTCACAGCCACCTTCTCGAAGGAGCCCGTCATTCCACCCACCGGACCGGGTGAAGGTACTCTAATCGTCGCCATGGGCGGCAACATGGCGAGCCGCAGTGAAGTGCCGGCCGAACTCGTGCGCCGCGCGCGCATCGTTGTCGATGATATCGAGCAATGCAAGATAGAAGCCGGCGAACTCCTGCTCGCCGGAATCGACTTCAGTTCAGTCGAGACATTAGGCGCGATCGCTGCAAGCACAAACACGAAAGCCGGCGATGATCGCCGGCTCACGCTATTCAAATCTGTCGGGATTGCGTTGGAAGACGTTGCCGCGGCCGCCCACGTTTACCAGGCGGCGACTGCTACTCCTGTGCCGTGATCTGTTGATCCGAGTCGCGCCACGCGCTGATCTTCAGACGGCGGCAAACCCAGCACAAATCTTCGGTCGAGGTGGGAGCAGCTTCACCCCCGCAGATAACGCACTTGGCGACAATCGGAGGTCGATCCGATTGCAAAGCGAGCTTCGCTGTGCGAAGGATCTCCTCGTCGATCACCAAGGGTTCTTCTACAGGCTTTTCCGGTTTCTTCATGCGACTGCTCACTTAGCCAGTGTACAACCATGACGGCGGCTTAAGCGGCGCGGTTCACATGAAGTACATATCCGGCATCGAGCGAAGACGAACAGCGCTGGCACTTCTGTCCCGGAGTCACACGCGCTGCGCGAGAAGTATACGTGACCTTCGCGTCCACCGTGTGCGTGCAAAGCGGACAATACACCGCTCCCTGAACTTCCTTCCCAGCCGTGTCGGGCTTGCGTTCCATCGTTACCGTAGGCATCGTTCCATCCTCCGGTTACTTTTGACGCAAGTGGAGGGCCAAAGGATTCGGCGATTTGATTCGTTGCAGAAATCGCAATTTGTAGGCCGGAACCGATACCGGCCCGGCCTGCAAAAAAGGGAAGCTCGGAAAGATTTGCTTACCCGTATATCAGTCGCCCATCGCGGGAGCTTCAGTCGCGGGCTTGGATCGCAGCGCCTTCCGGCTTCGCATCCATTCCTGTGCCTGCTCCACATACGAATACCCGACGGGGACCACAAGCAGCGTCAACAGCAGACATAACATCTGGCCGCCGATGATCGTCACCGCGATAGCCGAGCGCTGTGACGCGCCCGCTCCGTGACCCAATGCAGTTGGGATCAATCCCGCCACAATCGACAGCGTCGTCATCATAATCGGCCGCAATCGCACTCGGTTCGCCTCGATCACCGCGTCATGCACCGAGTACCCCAGGCTCCGCAGGCGGTTCATGTAGTCGATCTGCAGAATGCCGTTCTTCTTTACGATTCCCAATAACAGCAGCACACCCAGCGCGCTGAACAGATTCAGTGAGCGGCCGGTCACGATCAGCGACAGCAGCGCAAACGGGATCGACAGCGGCAAGGTGAGCAGAATCACGAACGGCTGCGACAGGCTCTCAAACTGCGCCGCCAGCACCATGTACATGAAGATGGATGCCAGCCCGAACGCGAGCATCATGTTGGTCGTCGTCTCCTCCAGGATGCGAACCTGGCCAGAGAATACGTACGAGTAGCCCGGCGGCAGACCCGCCTCGCGAATCAGTCTCTGCGTTGCCTCCGCCGCCTCACCCAGGGCATGACCCGGAGCGACGTTGCCATAGATGCCGACCGCAAACTGGCGGTTGTAACGATCGATGCGGCTCGGTCCCAAGCCGCGTTCCAACTGTGCGATCGAGTCCAGGCGCACGAGTCCCTGCCTGGATGACGGCACCAGCAACCGGCTCAGAGCCGCCGGATCGTCCCGCTGCAAGGAGGTCAGCCGCATCGTCACCGGATATTGCTCGGACCCTTCTTTGAAGGTTGAGATCTGGTCTTCGCCCGACATCAGCAGGCGCACAGCGCCCGCCACATCCGACACACGCACGCCGAGATCGGATGCCAGCTGCCGGTCGATGTTCACCTGCAGCTCGGGATTGTTCAGGTTCAGGTTCACCTTCACGTCTGACAGCGAAGGCTCGGCAATGAGATTCGCGCTCATGCCTTTTGCGATCCCAACCAGCGGCCCCATCTCGGGTCCGAGTAGCATCGCTCGAACCGGCGCGAAAGTATCGCGGCCGCCCAGCACATTGGGGAACGTAAGCCGGGGTCGGGCCTCCGCATACGGCCGAGTCACGGCGCGGACCTTCTGGCCCATCGTCGCGATGTCGTCACGCTTGGACGGATCATCCAACAAAAGCGTCAGCGAGCACATCGTGACGCGGTCAATCATCATCGTCGAGCTCTGCGTTAGCACCGCGCGTACGCCGGGAATCTTCGCTAGCTTTTGGCTGGCCTCGAGCGCCAGCTTTTCGGTAGCTTCGAGCGAAGATCCTTCCGGTAATTCGAATCCCACGTTCAGCTCACTCTGATCTTCTTGAGGCATCCAGTCGCGGCCGATATAGCGGTTGACGATGAAGGTGGATCCCAAAGTGGCAATGCAGATCACGACGATCGCCCACCGGCGAGCCATGGACCACTCGAGCGTCTTGACGTACGAGCGTTCCATCCATCCATCATGATGACCCTTCTTGTGGCCGTCCTTGCTGGTCTTGGTGCGCTTCAGCAGTCGCGCGCTCAGTGTCGGCGTCAGCGTGAATGCCACCAGCATCGAAACCAGGATCGAGATCGCCATCGTCCAGCCGAACTGATTCAGGTATCGCTTGGCGTAGCCGGACATGAACGCGATCGGCACAAAGATGATGACCAGTGAAATCGTCGTCGCGATCACCGCCAGCGCGATCTCCTTGGTCGCCACAATGGCGGCGTCGAAGGCAGGCATCTCCTTCTCTTCGATGTACCGGTAAATGTTCTCCAGCACAATAATCGCGTCGTCGATCACAATGCCCACCGCCAGCGTGAGCGCCAGCAGCGTCATGGAATTTAACGTGAAGTCCATGATCCGCAGCACGGTAAACGTGGTGACAATCGATGTCGGAATCGCAATCGAGCTGATGAGCACCATTCGCCAGTCGCGAATGAACAACCATACGATGAACGAGGCAAGCAGACTTCCCAGCAGCAGGTGTTCCTCGAGCGCAGCCACAGACGCCTTGATGTAAGTGGCCTGCTCCTTGATGACGTCCACCTTCACGCCCGGTGGCAGTTGTTGTGTGATGCTGGCGAGCTTGGCCTGCAGGTCGTCCACAACCCGGACCGTGTTCGTGCCCACCTGCCGGCGAATCTCGAGGACGATGGCCGGCTTGAAGTTGTAGTACGCGAAGCTGCGTCGCTCCGCCATGCCGTCCTCAGCCGTGCCGACATCGCGCAAACGAATCGGCGCCCCGCCGACGTTCTTAACGATGATGTTGTTGAACTCCTCGACGTGCTCGACACGCCCCATGGTCCGAACGCCGAGCTCTGTGGGACCGCGAACGATGCGCCCGCCGGGGGCCTCGACGTTTTCCCGCTGCACTGCCTGGTGGACATCCTGAGCGCTTAGGTTGTAGGCATTCAGCTTGTCCAGATCCATCAGCAGGTTTATCTGCCGGTACTGCCCGCCGCTGATCGTGACGCCGCCGACGCCGTCAACCGTCTCCAACGCACGGCGGATCTGCTTGTCCGCGATCTCCGTAATCTCCCGAACCGGACGAGGTCCACTCACCGCCAGCGTGATAACGGGGTCGCTGTCCGGGTCCGCCTTCGCTACTGTTGGCGGCAGCACGTTCGGCGGCAGCAGCCGCATGGCTTGCGACACCTTCTCGCGCACGTCCTCGGACGCCTCGTTGATGTCGCGCTCCAGGACGAACGTGATGATGATGTTGCCGCTGCCCTCGGTCACCATCGAACGCATTTCTTCAATGCCGCTGATGGCCGCGATGTTCTCCTCCAAAGGCAGAATCACCTGCGAGGTCACTTCTTCGGGGCTCGCGCCGGGCAGGCGCACGCGCACGTATACGGTAGCCGCATCGGCGCGCGGGAACAGGTCCACTCCCAGATCGATAAAGCTGAAGATTCCCAGAACCACAAGGAATGAGATCAGCATGAAAGCGAACACCGGCCGCTTGACGCAGAGTTCAGATAGTCGCACGAAAAACTCCCAAGGAAAACAAGGCGAAGAACGCGCTCGGTAAGGTTACCGGGGGACCGCCCGGGCGAGCGCGTAAAATGGTGAATTCATGAGCAAAACTGCTTTTCTTTTCCCCGGCCAGGGCTCCCAGTCCACCGGCATGGGCCGGACGCTCGCCGAAGCGTTCCCGGTCGCGAAGCAGACCTTCGAAGAGGCCGACGAAGCCCTGGGCTTTGCCATCTCGCGCCTCTGCTTTGGAGGCCCTGACGCGGACCTGAAGCTGACGGAGAATACGCAGCCCGCCCTGGTTACGGTCGAGATCGCCGCGTTCCGCGTCCTGCGTCAGCAGGGACTCCGTCCGGATTACGTCGCAGGTCATAGCTTGGGTGAATACTCCGCCCTAGTGGCTGCCGGGTCTCTCCTATTCTCCGATGCCGTCCGGTTGGTTCGGAAACGAGGCCAGTTCATGCAGCAGGCAGTCCCCCCCGGAGTCGGCGCCATGGCCGCGTTGTTGAAGCTCCCGGAAGGCAAACTCGAAACGATCCTGGCCGACGCCGCGCAGGGCGAAGTCGTCTCGGCGGCCAACTACAATTCGCCTGACCAGATCGTCATCGCCGGCCACGCCGGAGCCGTACAGCGCGCCGCCGACCTCGCCAAAGCCGCCGGCGCCAAGCGCGCCATCCTTCTGGAAGTGAGCGCCCCATTCCACTGCGCACTCATGACCCCCGCACAGGAACAGATGAAGGCCGAACTCGACGCGGTTGAATTCCGCGATCTCGAAATGCCCCTGATCAACAATTGGCAGGCGCGCGCAGTACGTACGGGAGCCGAGGCGCGAGAAGGGCTCTATCACCAGATCCCGAACTCGGTCCGCTGGGTCGACTCGATTCGCTACCTCGCAGCCCAAGGCGTCTCCAGCGCCACCGAAGTCGGCCCCGGAGCCGTGCTCAGCGGTTTGCTGCGCAGCATCGAGCCGGGCATCAAGGGCGCCAAGTTCGGCGAAGCCGCGGACCTTGAGAAGCTATCCGCTTAGCGGTTAGGCGTAGTCTGGGACCCGGTAGCGACCTCGCCTTGTTGGTTCGCAGTCAGCAGGGCGAGGGAACCGTGGGCGATCAGACCGCTGACTAACAGCAGCGCGACCAGGATGACCCAGATCGACATGTTGTGATCCGAAGACGAGGATCGTCGTTCCATGGTCATCAAGACTATCACTTCTGCAAGCGCCGCAGTTGCAGAGCATAGTCGATGAGCAGGCCAACTCCGATCAGCGCCGGCAGTATGCCGAATCCGAGCCCCGATAGAACCTCGCTGCCCAGCTTTGAAGCTGCCACCGTAATCCCGATCAGGATGCCGACGCCCGCCATGATCATCACGATGCCCGAACGCCGCGTCCGCAACGCAATCTCACGCGGCTCGAACGACAACAGATGGCCTTGCTCGATGGCGCGAATCCGCTCCTGACTTTCCAGGCGGCGGAATAGATACGCCACAATCATCGCTACTGTGGGCAGCACAATCACCACCGCTGCCACTGCCAACATCATTGCTGCTCCTGCGTCCATGCTTAGCCCATCCTCCTTTTCACTCGGGAGGCTTAGACTTTACGAAGCCCTCGAAGTTTCAGCCGGCGCGTTGAAACTTCGGCGGACATGGACGGTCTTATCCACCTTGGCGATCACAGACCAGCAGCGCTTCGAGGCCATCGTCGATGAGCATCAGACGACGGTGTTCCGAACCCTCGCTCGCCTGGTCGGACGCAGCGACCGCCTCGAAGATCTCGCCCAGGAGGTTTTCCTCCGCCTTTGGCGGGCGCTGCCGCAGTTCCGCGGCGACGCGCACGTGAACACG
>DASQDN010000264.1:0-3293 GCA_035634155.1 Bryobacteraceae bacterium
GGGGCGGCAGCTCCGGAAAGGAGACCACGTGCGGCCATACTTCCTCGGGGGCCGCTGCTATCTCCACGCTGGTGCGAACCTCGTATAACTCCGGCCGCGCGGTCACATCCAGTGGCACGCTCACGGCGGGCAATAGCATCAGCACCGCAACGCCTCCCCGTGGAGCCCTCCCCCACGACATGAGCTTGTACCCGATGTATCCGCCGAACGAACCGAGTGACGTGGGGAGCGGCAGAGTCATCGCGATGCAGAACACTCCCTCGACACCGAACACAATCAGCGAACACGTCATGCATCCAAGTACCACTGCCCCGTACCGCATCGCCTCGCCCGCTGTTTGCGGCTGCATCAGAAAGGAACACACAGCTCCCATCAGCACAGGCGCAGCCAGAAAAAGCGTATAGCCGTAAAACCCGGCTCGGATGGACGCGAAAGCGCCCGCCACCAGGACGGTCGAAAGCAGGAAGGTAACTGCCCATCGCAGGATTCGGCTCATTCCGGACCGGCCTTTACGATCTGGATCAGCTCAATCGCAGTCTTCCGCACCGGGCGCATTAGTGGCAAACTCGACAAGCGAATCAGTCCAGCAACGGCCTTGGTGGAAAGCTCCAGCAGGCGCGTCGTCCGAACCTGGTTCGCTGACTCATCTACGACCCAGAACAGGATCACTCCCATCTGGAAGAACCACAGCACTCCCGGCAAATGCGGCTCCACGTCCCGCGGCACACGCACACCGCTGCCCGCAACCAGTCGCGCGAATGCGGCGATGTCCGCATCTCGAATCGACTTGGTCTCAGCGCTGAATGGCGACAGCGGATGCTTGGGATCCGCGCCGTTGCGCAGCAACGCCCGCAGCACTCCGCGGTTTGGCGCAAAGTAGTCTAGCTTCGCGGCAATAGCCAGGCGCAGCCGTTCTTCCAATCCTTTCGCATGCTGCACCGCCAACTCGGCTTGCGGCTGCATCGCCGCCGAAGAGCGCTCGTAAAAATCCATCACAATCGCGTCTTTCGAAGCGTAGTAGTAATACGCGGCGCCCGTCGCCACCCCGGCCTTCGCGGCGATCTCACGCATCGTCGAGCCATCGAAGCCCTCCTCACGAAACAGCGTCAGCGCGGCTTCCAGGATGCGAGCTCGGGTTTCTTCGGATTTCGGAATCTCTCTGGTAGGCATGGCAGATCTGAACGTGTTCGAACGCAATTATGCGCCTGTACGCCGATCCTGTCAACAACCTTTTGAACGCGTTCAGGAGTGCGACCGGAGCAGCAATACCGAACCCACGATCCCGGCCAGCAGCGACGCGGATAGGACCCCAATCTTCGCCAGCGAAAGAAACGCCTCATCCGGAAAGGCGAGGCCCGCGACAAAGATCGACATCGTAAACCCGATACCCCCAAGCCATCCCGCGCCGTGGATGTGTTGCCATCGCACCCCCGCCGGCAGTGACGCCGCCCCAGCGCGTACCGCGAGCCAGGAGGCCCCAAATATCCCGATTGGCTTGCCGAACAGCAGTCCCGCAATCACGCCAAATGTAATCGGATGCCCCAGGTTTGCCGCAGCATTCGCCGTCAGCGCTACGCCGGCGTTAGCGAGCGCGAATACAGGCATGATCACGAAGGTAACCCAGGGATGCAGCGACTGCTCCAGCCTCAACAACGGCGATTGAATCTTCTCGCTGGCATCTTCCAATGCTTCCAGCGCAACCTGCTGGCTCTCGTCGTTCAGCACCGACTTGTGGCTGGAGGATGCCGCCTCAAACATACTCAGCGCCTCGCGGCCGCGCTGGAGGAAATCGGCCGAATCAATGGCCACGGCCGAGGGAACCGTGAACGCCAGCACCACCCCGGCAATTGTCGCGTGTACTCCGGACTGGAGCACCGCGAACCAAAGCACCACGCCGATCGCCGCATAGGGCAGCGGACTTCGCACTCCCATGCGATTGATAGCGAGCAGCACCAAAACACAACCTGCGGCCGCCAGGAAGGCGTGAAGGTAAAGCTGCGTCGTATAGAACACAGAGATCACGATCACAGCCGCCAGATCATCTACGATCGCCAGCGCCGTCAGGAAGACCTTCAGCCCGAAAGGAACGCGGTCCCCGAGCAGCGCCAGCACACCTATGGCAAACGCTATATCCGTAGCCATCGGAATTCCCCATCCCGGCGACCCCGGACCCCCGGCGTTCCACATCAGGTAAATGGCGGCTGGAACCACCACCCCGCCGAGCGCCGCCAGAATGGGCAGCGCGGCCTGGCGCGGCGAGGCGAGTTCGCCCGCCAGCAGCTCGCGCTTAATCTCCAGCCCGACCACGAAGAAAAACACCGCCATCAACAGGTCGTTCACCCAGAAATGAAGATCGTGATTGATGGAGAACGATCCAATCGTCAGGCCGATCGGCGTGTGCCATAGCGTAACGTAGGAAGCAGCCCAACGTGAGTTTGCCCACACAAGTGCCGCTACCGTGCATACAAGCAGCAGGATGCCGCCGGACGCCTGGTTGTGCGCAAATTCCTGGAACGGACGCACGAACCGTTCTACTCGCGTGTTTCTGTAATTGTGATGTTCGGTCATGTGCGTCGCCATAAGCCCCTCCCGAGTATTGCTCACACGTGCAGCAGAGTACCTCGATTTAGTCAAGCTGCCAACCCGCTCGAGCTCCCATGATAGGATCTACTCCACATGTCCGAAAGCGCAGTACAGAAGGGTCTTGAGGGGCAAATCGCGGCCCGTGATCCATACCAGTTTCATCCCGATGAGGTAACCGAGCCACCTCGAACCTTCTGGGCCATCATGCGCCGCATTGGTCCGGGCATGATCCTGGCCGCGTCCATCGTCGGTTCGGGCGAATTAATCGCCACCACCACCTTAGGAGCCGAGGTTGGCTACGTCGCCCTGTGGCTCATCATCCTGAGCTGCCTGATTAAGCCCGCCGTTCAATCCGAGATCGGACGCTACATCATCGCTACGGGTCGAACCGGAGCGGAAGCCTTCAACGAAGTGCCGGGCCCGAAGCTGTTTGGAGCCAATTGGATCCTCATCGGGTGGTTCATCATGGTGATCGTCACCTTTTTCCAGATCGGCGCCATGTACGGTGGAGTCGCCCAGGTGTTCCACATACTTGCGCCGGGCGTGCCCATTCCGGTGTGGATTCTGGGCGAAATGGCGATCACGCTAATCATCCTGCTGGGCGGTCACTATGAGCGCATTGAGAAACTCGCCACCCTCAAAGTGTGCCTCTTCACGATGCTCACGCTGCTCTGCGCGGCCCTGCTCGTATCTCAACCCACGTTCTCCGT
>DASQDN010000265.1:0-3496 GCA_035634155.1 Bryobacteraceae bacterium
GTGGGAGCACGCCTATAACGTGTACTTGAGTGACGTGCCGCCGCATCGGATTGCCTGGTCGTCGCCCGCGGGCGATCCCGAGACAGGCAACGTCTACGTCTTTGGCGTCGGCGGAAGCCTGATCGCGTTCGACCGCAACGGCAAGGTGCTGTGGGAGCGATCGCTGGCCGAAGAAGTCGGACTCGTCACCACGCACGGCGGCCGTACGGTCTCTCCTGTAGTCGAGGGCGACCTCGTGATCGTGAGCGGCATCACCACCGGCTGGGGAAATCTGGCGCGGGCGGGCCACCGCTTCATGGCTTATGACAAGCGCACCGGCACACCGGTGTGGATCAGCTCTCCGGGTGGAAGGCCGTTCGATACCACGTACTCGCCGCCGGTTGTGGTCGATGTGGAAGGTACCGGTCGGATCTTGATGGCTGGAGGCGGCGACGGTACCGTGCACGCGATCAAGGTGTGGACTGGTGAGCCCGTGTGGAAGTTCTATATGAGCAAGCGCGGCGTGAACACAGGTGTCGCGCTGAACGGAACCACCGCCATCGTCACGCACAGCGAAGAGAACCTCGACACCAGCGAGATGGGTTTGATTGCCGCGCTGGATGCTCGTTCCAAGGGTGACCTGACGAAGAAAGACCTGAAGTGGTCGAAGGTCGGCTTCCAGGGCGGATTCTCATCGCCGATCGCCGATGGGGACCGCCTGTATCAAGTGGACAACGGCGCGAATCTCTTTGCCTTCGACATCAATACGGGCAACACGCTGTGGCAGCAGAATCTCGGCACGATTCAGAAGGCGTCGCCGGTGCTCGCCGATGGCAAGCTCTATGTCGGGTCGGAGAACGGCCGGTTCTTCATCCTGCGGCCTGGACAGCAGAAGGTGGAAGTGCTCGACGAGGACCAGCTCGGCGAGGGTGAGCAGATCATCGGTTCGCCGGCCGTTTCCAATGGCCGCATCTTCCTCGTCAGCAACGAGAACATTTATTGCATCGGCACGAAGAAGACAGTGACTCCGAACCCGACCTTTGCGGTAGACAAGAGGGCTCCCACGGGAGCCGCGGTGGCGCACGTGCAAGTGGTGCCGGCCGAGTTGACGTTGAAGCCCGGTGAGAAGGCGGCGTTGAAGGCGTTCAGCTACGACGCCATGGGTCGTTTGATCGGACCGGCAGCCGGTGTGCAATGGTCGCTTTCCAACGTGAAGGGAGCCGTTGCCGCGGATGCCTATACCGCTCCGTCGGAGCCGCAGGGACAAGCTGGTGAGATCGTCGCCGCTGTGAACGGCGTCAAAGGCGTATCGCGTGTACGTGTACTGACTCCCCTGCCGATTGACGAGAACTTCGATTCCCTCGCAGTCGGGGCCGTGCCGCCCACGTGGATCAACACGGCGACCAAGTACGGGATGCGTGAAGTGGATGGCGCGAAGGTGCTGGTGAAGCTCGCCGATAATCCGGCCACGCAACGAGCGCGATCCTACATCGGTCCCACCGATTGGAGCAACTACACGGTGCAAGCCGATATTCGGGGTACTGAGAAGCGCCGCCAACTGGGCGATGCCGGTGTGGTGGCGCAACGCTACAACCTGGTGCTCTTTGGGAACCACCAACGTCTCGAGCTGCAATCCTGGCAGCCGGAGACGCAGCGGACCGTGTCGGCTCCTTTCGCATGGAAGGGCGATATCTGGTATCGCATGAAGCTTCGCGTGGAGCCCGCAGCCAACGGTAAAGTGATCGCGCGCGGTAAGGCTTGGCCCGCTTCCGAGCCGGAACCCGAGAAGTGGCAACTCGAGCGGACCGACGAGTTTCCGAACACCCACGGCAGCCCCGGCATCTACGCCAACGCGCCGCTGGAAGTGTTCTTCGACAATGTGAAAGTAACGCCGAACTCTCGAAACTAAACCCATGCAGAAGAGTATTTCGATCTTTCTAGCCGCCGCGCTCGTGCTGAATGCGGCCGACCCAGGAACCGGCGATTGGCCTATGTGGGGCGGGACAGCGGACCGCAACATGGTGTCGAACATGAAGAACCCTCCCACAAGCTGGGATGTGGCTTCGAAGAAGAACGTCCGCTGGATGGCGGCTGTCGGCTCACAGTCCTACGGCAACCCTGTGGTCGCGGGCGGCATGGTGTTCATCGGCACCAACAACGAAGGCCTGCGCGATCCCAAGCAGCCCGGCGATCGTGGTGTGGTGATGGCGTTTCGCGAGTCCGACGGGGAGTTCCTTTGGCAGCACACGTCGGAAAAGCTCCCGGCAGGGCGTGTGAATGATTGGCCGTTCCAGGGTGTCGCGTCTTCGCCGCTGGTGGAAGGCGAGCGCTTGTACTACGTGTCCAACCGCGCGAAGTTGACCTGCGTTGACATCAAGGGATTCTCCGATAACGAGAACGACGGTCCGTTCAAGGAAGAGAAGCTCACCGGACCGAAGGACGCCGACATCATTTGGGAGTTCGACATGATGGAGGAAGTCGGATCCCATCCGCACAACCTCGCGAATTCTTCCCCTGTCTCGTACGGCAATTTGATCTATGTCAGCACCTCAAACGGGCAGGACGAGAGCCATGTGAACGTTCCTTCGCCGCGTGCGCCGTCGATCATCGCCATCGATAAGAAGACCGGCAAGCTCGTTTGGGAAGACAACTCGGTTGGTGAGAAGATTCTCCACGGCCAGTGGTCGTCGCCCGCGGTTGGCAAGATTGGTGACACCGTACAAGTCGTCAGCGGCCAGGGCGACGGATGGGTGCGCGGCTACGAAGCCGAAACCGGCAAGAAGCTCTGGGAGTTTGACCTCAATCCGAAAGATTCCGTGTGGCCGAAGACGCGCAATGAAGTGATCAGCACTCCGATCATCATCGACAATATCGTGTACCTGGCCAACGGACAGGATCCCGAGCACGGCGAAGGCGTGGGCCATCTCTACGCGATTGACCCCACCAAGCGCGGCGACATCACGAAGACGGGGATGATCTGGCACTATGACAAGATCCGCCGCTCCATCTCCACCGGCGCGTACAAGGACGGCATCCTGTACTACGCTGACTTTTCGGGCTTCCTCCATGCGATCGACGCCAAGACCGGGAAGCCGTTCTGGACGCACGATATGCTCGCAGCGGTCTGGTCGTCTCCCATCATCATTGATGACAAGCTTTATCTGGGTGATGAAGACGGCGACGTGGTGGTGCTTCAACACGGCAAGGAAAAGAAGCTGGTCGGCGAGATGAATATGGGTAGCTCGGTGTATTGCAGCGTCGTCCCGGCGCATGGAGCACTCATCATCGCCAATCGCAATCAGTTGTATTCCATCGGCGAAAAGGCTGCTGCCGCGCCTCCTGCTCCGCCGGCAGCCGCTCCGAAGAAGAGCGAGTGAGCGCGCGAGTCCTTCAGGGCTTCGGCAGCATCGGCAAACTCAACGAGGTCGCGGAGGAACTCGGGTTCAGGCGGCCGCTGCTCGTTTCCGATGTGCCGGCCTACGCTTCGCTTGCGCCCCACGTGGCGTGGGTTGCCGAC
>DASQDN010000266.1:0-2569 GCA_035634155.1 Bryobacteraceae bacterium
GTGGGCGCGGGGCAAATGCCTGCTGACCAGGCGCTCGCGTTGGCCTTCAAGTTCAAGGACTCACCGGACCGGCAGGTGTTTAGCGCGGCTTCACAAATTGCAGCGAGTGTCGACCGAAGCGTCCCTTCTGAGCTGCAGCCGAACTACGCACGCTTCATGCGAGCTATGTATAGTGAGCGGGCGCGCGCGCTTGGCGTGGAACCGAAAGCCGGCGAGAACGACGATGCGCGGCTACTCCGGGTGGAGTTGGCGTACATGGCGGCTCGCTACGGCGATCCCGAGATGAGGGACGGTGTGAAGCGGTTGGCGTTGAAATGGCTGGAGGATCGCCGCTCGATCGACCCGAACATGGCTGGCCCCGCGCTTCAGGCAGCGGCGCAGAACGGCGACCGCGCGTACTACGAGAGACTCGTTGCGGAGTTGAAGAAGGCGTCCGATCGCCGGGATCGCGCCAAAATCGTGGATGCAATTGGGTCCTTCCGCGACGCCGCGATAGCCAAGGACGCTTTGCAACTGCTGTTGGATCCCTCCATTGATGTTCGCGATGTGAGCGGCTTGTTGTACGCATTCAATGACGAGGCGGAGACCGAAGGCGTGGCTTGGCCGTTCCTGATCGCAAATTACGAGAAGCTGCTCGCACGGCTTCCGAACCGGCTTGGAACGCACGCCGGCTCAGAGCTGCCCGTTGCCGGGGCTGGGTTCTGCGACGACAAGGGGTATCGCCAGGTGGAATCCTTTTTTGCCGAGCGAGTAAAGACTATGCCTGGAGCGGAACGGAATCTGGCGAAGGTGCTGGAGTCGATACGGTTGTGCGAGCCCAGTCGCACGGCGCAGCGTCCCGGCGTCACCAAATTCTTGCAGGCCTGGTAGTGCGGGTTCACCTCATCGACGGCACGTACGAACTGTTCCGGCACTTTTTTGCAGTGCCTTCGGCTCGCGATGCGGAGGGTCGCGAAGTGGGCGCGGTGCGCGGAGTGCTCGCGTCTGTGCTCGGCATGATGCGAGACGGCGTCACGCATGTAGGCGTCGCCACGGATCATGTGATTGAGTCCTTCCGCAACGATCTTTGGCCTGGGTATAAGACCGGCGCGGGAATCCATCCCGATCTGTGGGCGCAGTTTCCGCTGTTGGAGGAGGTCTTGTCAGCCGCAGGAATCGTTGTGTGGCCGATGGTCGAGTTTGAGGCTGACGATGCGCTGGCAGCCGGAGCCGCGCTTGCGGCGGCGGACACCCGAGTGGAGCAGGTAGTCATCTGCACGCCCGATAAGGATCTGGCGCAGTGCGTCAGCGGGTCCCGCGTTGTGCAGTTGAATCGCCGCACGCGTGTGCTTTGCGACGAAGCCGGAGTTGTGAAGAAGTTTGGGGTTCGGCCCGAGTCGATCCCGGATTATCTTGCGCTGGTCGGCGACTCGGCCGACGGATATCCCGGATTGGTGGGATGGGGCGCGAAGTCGGCGGCCGCGGTGCTGGCCAAGTTCGGCCATATAGAGGACATTCCCGAAGATTGGCGTGAGTGGCGGGTGGATGCGGGAAAGGCCTCGACGCTCGCGCGGGTGCTGAATGAATCGCGGGAACTGACGTTATTGTTTCGCACGCTCGCCACCCTGCGTCGCGACATAGCGTTGTTTGCCGATGTTGACGAGTTGCGGTGGAACGGACCTCGCCCGGAGTTCGCATCGATCGCTGATCGGCTAGATAAGGCGGTGACGCAGCCTAAGCGGCGCGCTGCGGGAGAGGCGCGATAACCGGAATTGCGCTTCCTAAATCCTGGCACGTCCGCCGCTTTCGGCAGAGCCCGAGTCAATTATGCTCCCGAAACGTCAGTAGCAAACCCATCGACCCTTCGCCCATAACCTGAGGCTCCAGCCGCTCATTCAGAAACCGGCTATAACCTGGAATATCCATCTCACCCGGGTGGTCTAGATTATTGAACGCCATCGTCCAATTGCTGAACTCGCGATGGTCTATCGGCTCTTCCACTAGCACCGTGAAATTCTTATGCCGGCGATCGCGTTCGATATCATGAGCTAGATCGCGGACTGTCTGATCTTCGCCTTCCAAGACCTGCATGAAGTTACCGTCCTTGTAGAGCAGCATGCCTGTAATTCCCAGGCGCGCGTTCCTCTCACGGCACTCCTCCAGCAGATTGTGGAGCTCTTGGTCGTCGAAAAGCCGAATGGCCGAACTGACGTAGACGAGCGACAACAACATCGAACTACTTCTCTAATAAAAAGTGTCCTACGAACATCGCATCAATGCCCGATGAGTAGAAACTTCGAGCGGCATCACGCGGAGTGCAGACCAGCGGGTCGCCAAACAAGTTGAAGGATGTGTTGTAAAGCACGGGCAGCCCGTTCCGTTTTCCGGCCTCTTTCAGTAGACGATAATACAGCGGATTGTCGTCCTTGAAAACCGTGTGAACTCGCACCAGGTCGTTGCCCAAAATCGCGCCTTCGAACGTCTTGCGATGCTGCGGCTTCACTCTCCCCACGGTGGCAAGATACCGCGCATTCGGCCCCACCTCAAAATACTCCGATGCAAGCTCCTCTGGCACCGAAGCGGCAAACTT
>DASQDN010000267.1:0-4164 GCA_035634155.1 Bryobacteraceae bacterium
GTGTCTTCCAGTTTCACCACTCGGTCGTGAGCACCCCGTGCCGGTATCGATCCGGCCTTTCCAGGCTGAGAACCTGGCGTCCTACCAATAGACCAACGGGGCGTAGTGGGTCGTGAAGGAATCGAACCTCTTGCCGCCACCTTGCTTTGGGCAACTGGTTTACAGCCAGCCGCAAGGGACACGACCCAAGTGCCAAGGGCGGGAGTCGAACCCGCGGAGTCACGAAGGTTTGAGCTTCGCCGCTTTTCCTGTTGCGTACCTTGGCAGCAAGCGCCCCCGACGCGATTTGAACGCGCGATCTCCTGCGTGACAGGCAGGCGTCCACTCCGGGCTGGACCACGAGGGCAAAAGTACCGGCGGTCAGACTCGAACTGACACTGTTCTCGTTCTAAGCGAGACGCCTCCTTCCGTTGGGCTACGCCGGCGCGAGTCGTCCCGGGTGGACTCGAACCACCGATCCTCTGCTTGTAAGGCAGTTGCTCTTGCCGCTGAGCCACGGGACGTTTCTTCAGGACCAACGAGCGGAAGCGGCAGGAATTGAACCCGCAACGGCGCGAACCGCGACTGTTTTCAAGACAGCTTGACGTGCCAATGTCCACGCTTCCGTAACTTTCGGCGGCTCGTAACGATCGAGCTTCTTCTGGTTCAAAGCCAGAAATGTTGCCAGTACACCACGCCGAAGTTGGTTGCCTTCAAATCGAACGAAGTTCGCGAGAGTCAGAGTCTCGAATGTTGTCGGTACACCAGCGACCAATAAGTACGGGCGGGGCGAATCGAACGCCCGCTTGCTGCTTGGAAGACAGCCGCGCTACCACTACGCCACACCCGCAAAGCGGAAGCGGCAGGAGTTGAACCTGCAAGGCAGTTACGCTCGACTGTTTTCGAAACAGTTGCCGTCGCCAATCTGCTGACGCTTCCATCAAGCTGCGGAGGCTGGGATCGAACCAGCGGGGAACGTGTTTAACAGACACGCGCAACTACCAACAGTTGCCCCTCCGCAATTCAAGTCTGCGCGGCTGGATTCGAACCAGCGATCTCGACGTCCCAAGCGTCGCGGGATGCCAAGCTTCCCCACGCGCAGCTGCAAGCGTCCGGCGGGAATCGGACCCGCACCGCCACCTTGGCAAAGTAGCGTGCAACCACTACACCACGGACGCAGCTTTGGCTTGTCGAATTGTCAATGATCAAGAGGATCGGGTCAGAATCGCTCGTGACGTTACGACGTTACGAGCGTCGCGTCTTACCACTAGACGA
Organism: Bryobacteraceae bacterium; assembly: GCA_035634155.1. Classification (GTDB taxonomy): domain Bacteria; phylum Acidobacteriota; class Terriglobia; order Bryobacterales; family Bryobacteraceae; genus DASQDN01. The sequence goes on from DASQDN010000267.1 coordinate 1,255, forward strand.
CGGATCCAGGTTTTCGAGTGGGACTGGTGGGAGTCGAACCCACAACATCCTGCTTAAGAGGCAGGTGCTTTGCCTTTCAGCTTCAATCCCATGCTTGTGTTTCAGTAGGCGACCTGGGAATTGAACCCAGCGCAACGTGCTTATAAGACTCGTCAGGTCGACCAGACCGTCGTCGCCCCAACTCGATGCTTGACATTGGCTCCGGAGAGATTCGAACTCCCATCCCATCGCTTAAAAGGCGAGTATGTTGAACCTTTGACACCACGGAGCCGAGAACCTCGGGTGCGCGGCGTGCATTTCAAGCGAGGGGACATGATTTGGTTTCCTGCGGTTAGTTTCCTGCGGTTCAGTGGTAGCCCTGCGAATCGAACGCAGCGCCACGGTCTTATCAGGACCGCTTGGGCAACCAGCCCTCGACTACCGTCAACTCAAGTTCAGTCGGGCGCCTCGGGGTCGAACCGAGAACCTCCTGCTCCCAAGGCAGGCGTGCTCCCATCTGCACCTCCGCCCGAATGTCTGATCATTGGCCAGTAGCCCGTGTGGGAGTCGAACCCAACCTAGTCGGCTTGAAAAACCGATGACCTCGCCGGAAGTCGAACGGGCCGTGTTGCGTCATGTGGTGTTTCCGTCTGCGCGCACCGGGTGCGCAAGGTGGGCCGGGAGGCGCTCGAATCCTCGTCTGCGGTTCTTCAGACCGCCGCTAAACCGTCTCAGCTACCAGCCCAAGTGATGCAGGGCGAAGGCGTCTGACGCGAGGCCACGAAAAAGGCCCGGCGTCGCGATGACGTCGGGCCTTGGTGGCTCTTTTGGAGAGTTTGGCCAAGCGTCATAGGCGCCCTCTGGGGCTCGCGGGCGCATAATCCGACTGTTCGTTCGCCCGCATACCTTGGGTATGCAGCGCAAACGGCAAGCCGGCGATATTCGCCGCGAGCACAGTGCGTATGAGACTTGACCAAAACATGGATGGAACTCCTCTCTCCTGAAATATACCCGACAATTCGCTCGAAGTTTCGCTGATACCTAATAGATGTCGGCGGGCTTCCAAAGTTCGCGCAGATTCTTCGAGATCTTCTGAAAAATGATTGCAACGCGGAGATGCCGCGTGCCAGCATATTACTCATTTGATTCGGAAAACCTGCGGAGTACATCACCGGCGGGCACGTTCGTCATCAGCACCACCATGCCGGGCACGCGCGGTGCTGAGCAAAAGTCGACCAGCGATTCGCGGGATGACCCTGCCGCACGTAAATGCTTCGTTAGGCTGCGGGATTGAGGTTTAGGTCGTGCAAAATCGCAGGAGCCTTTGCGATGTTCCAGAAGGCGTGGACGATCGGACACTCGACTCGATCGATCGAGGAGTTCCTCAAACTCCTGCGATCTGAGCATGTCACAGCGGTCGCCGACGTGCGACGATTTCCTGGCTCGCGTCGATGCCCTCACTTTAATCGCGACGCAATGGCGGCCGTCCTCCAACAGGCGGGGTTATCCTATCGCCATTTCCCTGCTCTGGGCGGGAGACGCACGTCGGAGCAAGGGCCATCCCCCAACACGGGTTGGCGGGTCGCGGCGTTTCGGGCGTACGCGGACTATATGCAGTCGCGCGACTTCCAAGAAGGTTTTGACGAACTAAGGAAGATGTCGGAGTCGGAGTCAACCGCCATCATGTGCGCTGAGGCCCTGCCTTGGCGTTGCCACCGACGATTGATTGCGGACCAGCTCACAGCGCGCGGCTGGTGCGTCCTGGACATCGTGGGAGCGCATGACGTGCGCGAACATGCGCTGCCGCCGTTCGCGAGAGTCAATGATCACATTGTCACGTATCCAGGCGAGGAGCCCTAGCGCCGGGAGAGGCGCATGGAACTGTTCACTGCCATCTGACGCTGTTTTAAGCGCGGTTTTGTCCCGCGCATTTATCTCAGCTTCAATTTGACAACTGGTGAGCCTAAGATGGCAGGACATTTGCCCGCGTAATTCTGTGCGGACCTAGCAAACCTCCGACCTTCAGTAAGTAGCCCTAGAAAGGATGAGACCATGGGAGACAGAGGCGGCAAGAAGGATAAGGACAAGAGCAAGAAGCAAAAGGCCGACAAGCAGCAACAAAAGGTGAAAGCCGGTCAAGATAAGAACCGGCCGAAGGCCTAAGCTCGACGGCAAGAATACAGAAGCATCGCGGTTGATCTCAAGCATCGAGTGCGCAAACCCCCTAAGATCGCTTGCCCATCCCTCCGGCCAGGCTGCCGACGGTCGCCAGCACTCTTATGGCTCAACGGGCTTGGTGACGTGCCCATGATGCCGTAGCTGTGCGCTCACGAATCTGGCGTCGCCGTCGTTTGCCTATTCCTTAGCAAGTTGACGACGATCCAAGCCACTGCCAAGAGATAAACGGCGGAGGCGACGACCAGCGGATAGATTAACCAGGGAAAGGTCGTTAGAAGTCCTTCAGCCAAATAGGACTGGGCAAAGCATAAGGGCGCCATTCCCGCGAGCGTCCCCAGCATGACGCGCCATACGGAAAGATTCGTTAGCCCGGCGGCGTAAGAAACTATGTCCGAAGAGGTGAAGGGGTTCACGCGGAGCAGAAATACCACCCACGCGCCGCGGCGAGCGATCAACTCTTCGTATCGAGCGAGGTCCGAGCGTGCAAAATACCGTTCAGCCTGGTCTCCAAGGAGAACGCGTATTGACTGGCACGCAATGCCAGCGCCAACGACGTTCCCCGACAGCGAGAGCAGCCCGCCCCAAAAGCCCCCGAAGATGACGCCGCCCGGTGCGTACAGCATCGTGCCTGGAATCGGCGCGACGATGACCTCGAGCACCACCATCCCCACGTAAGCAATGGGTGCGGCGGCGCCGAGCGATCGAAGAACGCACGCAGCGCATTAACCTTTTGGTCAGCCGTCAGCGCAGAAT
>DASQDN010000268.1:0-3644 GCA_035634155.1 Bryobacteraceae bacterium
ATTTGCCCGACCGCAGCGTAAGTGCCAACATGGCGAATCGATCTACCGCCGCGGCTTCCACCCTCCCCTCGATGGAACCCATCCGATTCTGCTGTTCCTCGGCTCCGAAGGTTTCGATCGTTAAGGAGCGGCCGGATGGGACGGGAGCAATCCCGCCGATGGCCCATTCGGCTGCGGTTACTACAACGTGCTTGCCCTGGCGCGTGGCGGTGCCAGCGACAGTGATCCTTTGACCGGGGTTCAACCCCGGCGTCTCGCCCGGGAAAAGAATGGTGGCTCCTCCAGTAGCGTCCTCAAAAAAAGTTCGATGCAGTCTTATATCGCTGAAGGTGACTATACCCGCAATCTTCACCTTAACGGGAATCCCCTCGGGCACACGACCTAACTCGGAGACGATCGACTGCCTGGACTGCCACAGCGAACGTGCAAGCACACCGCAAATTATTGCGAACACAACCATGCTAGCGACCCGCATGAGTACTCGGTTCCAACGCCTCCGACCAGATCCGTCGAGTTGAATCCCTGTCACACGGTCCTTTTCGGCGGGATTCGCTACTGTTTTAATCTTTTATTTCTTCTCAGTCGCAGTGGAGCCGCGAAGGCGCGAAATGTAAAACTTGCGTAACTGAAGCTCTCTTTGTACCTCTTCGGTCCCCGATCTCCGTCCGACGTCTTAAGCTATTGAAATAGGGTTTACATTCGTGCACAGTTTTAGAGCCTCGTTTGCACTTCTTGCGATCTTCGCGTCTTACGCCCTCTCGCAGCCCACCCCCACGAAGAGGGAGCCGACGGTCCACCGTGCGGCCGCCCGCGCGGATCGGGATGAGCCGCTTTCCCTGCACCGAATCGCCAGGCCGGCACGGCAATATTCCCTGGGCCGACTTCGTTCCAGCGAAGGCAGGCCGGAAAAGCGTAAACCAGGACTGACACCCGTCGGACTCAGTCGTGCACTGCCTCCCGACATTACCTCCTCCGGCGAATGGTCGACGACGCCGGAAGGCCGCCCGATATGGAGGCTTTCCGTCCGCTCTGAAGGCGCTAGCGCGCTGCGCGTCCGCCTCACTTCGTTCCATGTGGGAATTGGTAGACTGTGGCTTCTCGCCACAGACACCGAGGGCGTCGAGGTAACCGCTGGGCCTTACATCGGGGACGGACCCAATGGCGACGGTGAGTTTTGGACCGACATGCTGATGTCGGATTCGCTCATCGTGGCTTACGAACCCGCCGAGACTTCAAGTCGCGATCTCCCGTTCGTCCTAACCGGGTTGTCGCACCGTTTTGCGCCCGTGACCGCCCCGTCGGCGGGTAAAGCGTCCAACGCCGCTAAAGCCGCAGCCGCTTCTTGCACCGTTGACACCGTCTGCCATCCCGATTACAACGAGCCTGCCTCTGCTGTCGCCCTCATGATCTTCGAAAGTGAAGGCGAAAGCTACCAGTGCAGCGGCGCGTTGATCGGATCTTCCTCCCAACCGGTATTGCCGTTCTTCCTGACCGCCAACCATTGCATCTCCAACGCGGATGAGGCCAAGTCGCTCATCGCGTTCTTCAACTATCAGACGACTGAGTGCAAAGGCGTACGGCCGTCGCTGGGCCGCTCGCCGAGAGTCACGGGCGCAAGTTTCGTCGCCGGCGGAGGAATGTCCCTCGGTGACTACACGCTTCTGCAACTCACCGCGTTCCCGAGTATCGACGTGAAGCTGCTTGGATGGACCTCAGAGGAAATCGCCGCCAACCAGCAGGTTACAAGTATCAGCCACCCCGCGGGGGATGCCAAGCGCATCGCTCTTGGCGAACGCACTCGCGACGTTACCGTGCGGTTCGGAGACGGGTCCCGCATGCCGGCGAATCGCGGGTACCAGGTCTCCTGGTTCGAAGGCGTTACCCAGGGCGGATCCTCGGGTTCCCCGTTGCTCGCCAATATTGGCGGGAAGCCGTACGTAGTCGGTGTGCTGAGCGGCGGACCCGATATCGATGAAGACGATGACGTCGTGGTCTGCCGCGCAAGCAACCTGATTGCTTCCTACGGTCGATTCACGGCCGCGTTTCCCGACCTGCAGCCGTATCTGACGGCCGTCGATGGTGGTCCGCGGACCAATACTGCCGGTGGGCCCACGCTGACAGCTTCCCGCCTTTCCCCGACCGATACGTCAGGCGTGGTCACGATCTCGTGGCAAGCGGCCGGATATTCCCGAGTGCAAGTTCGCGTCGGAACCCCTGACGGCGTAGCAATGACCGGGGCGGAGCCTTCTTCCGGCTCTCTGCAAACGGGGCCGTGGGCCACCGAAGGTATGATGTTCTACCTGCAAGACGCGAGCGACGGAAATCCGGCCGGCGCAGCCAAGACCTTGGCCTACGCTCGAGTGGAACGCGCCGCAGGCTCCCAGAAAGCGGGCATTATCGTCTTAAACCCGGTGCGGAACTTCGTCTCGCCCGGCCAAACGACCGTCTCCACCACTGTGTTGTGGCGCGCCGTCGGCGTCTCCCGCGTGCAAGTGCGTATAAACTCACCTAGCGGCACGCCCTTGACCGGACTCGAACCACCGGAGGGATCGGGCTCCACCGGAAACTGGGTGTCCGAGGGCACCGTTTTCTACCTGCAGGATGCGAGCGACGGCGATTCCGCCGGATCGGCAAAGACTCTGGCTACAGTTCGAGCTCAAGTGGTCGCCCGATAACCATACTGGCCAAGAAATCCTCAAAGACTTGTCGTGTCTGCCGATATGGCGGACATGAGATGGCTGACAGTTCTACTATGTGTGTCCGCGGCGGCTGCGCAAGAGCCCGATCTGGGTGACGCCAGTTTAGAGCAGCTTCTGCAGATCCGGGTCAGTTCGGCCTCTAAAAAGATTCAACCGCTGTCGCAAGTTCCGGCGGCAATGCACGTCATCACGCAGGACGACATCCGGCGATCCGGAGCAACGAGTCTCCTCGATATCCTGCGGTGGGTGCCGGGCCTTGAAGTCGCCCAAATCGACGCCAATAAGTGGGCCATCTCAAGCCGCGGCTTCAATACCCGATTCGCGAACAAGATGCTCGTTCTTATGGACGGGCGGAGCTTGTACGGCGTTGATTTCGGCGGCATCTTCTGGGATGTGCTGGACACGTTCCTCGAAGATGTCGAGCGAATCGAAGTCATTCGCGGGCCCGGCGCGACCATGTGGGGCGCGAATGCAGTCAACGGCGTCATCAACATCATCACAAAGCACTCTCGAGAGACGAAAGGTTCCATCGTTCAGGCAGGTGGAGGGAACCGAGACTTCGGTACTGCCCAAGCCCGGTTTGGATTCGCCGCGGGAAGGTCCGGCTATGCGCGCGTGTATGCCAAGCACGTGAACCGTGGAGCATTCCCCATGGACAACACGATCGGGGATGATCGCTGGAATTCCACTCTCGGCGGGTTCCGCTCGGATTGGGATCTCGGTCGGGCTGACCGGTTGACCGTGCAAGGCGACTTATACCGCAACCAACGGCAACTCAATACATTTCTAGTGTCGTTGCACCCTCCTTTCCAGGTAAACTCCGGAGCGGGCGGCGCTCACGGAGTGTCCACACAGGCGCGCTGGACCCACACACACCAGAATCTCAGCCAGACCGCGGTTCAGTTTTACGCTGAAGGCCATTCGCATGATGATGGACTGGTCCTA